>JBIOWC010000329.1:0-13583 GCA_044868105.1 Blastocatellia bacterium | reverse complement strand
ACCCGAATGGCAAGGTAGACCGCCAGGCGCTCGCCGCACAGATTCCGCAAAACCAGCAGCGCCATTCGGCCTTCGTCGCGCCGGGAAGCGTCGTCGAGCAGAAGATCGCCGCCATCTTGCAAGAGGTGCTCAAGGTTGAAAAGCTCGGAGCCGAAGATAATTTTTTCGATCTCGGCGCGAACTCTTTACAACTGGCTCGCGTTCACAGCCGACTGCAGCTCACCCTGGACGCCGACCTCAAAATACTTGCGCTATTTCAACACCCTACGGTGAAAGCCCTGGCGCAGTTTCTCAGCCAACCTGACGCCACAGAGTCGGTAACGAATCGCGTTCAAGACCGCGCCAGCCGACAACGGGCGGCGCTGGCGCGACAGAAACAGATTCATAAAGGAATGAGTTCATGAAGCAGGAAAATCTCCTTGAAGGCATCGCCATCATCGGCATGGCAGGACGATTCCCCGGCGCGGCGGATGTCGAAGCGTTTTGGCAGAATCTCGTCTCAGGCATTGAATCCATTCAGCGCTTCAGCGATGAAGAACTCGAATGCGCTTACGCCATCAGAACGGCGCTCAAGGACAACCCGAACTACATCAAAGCCCGCCCCCTGCTTGACGATGTCGAGATGTTCGACGCGGCGTTTTTCGGCATTACGCCGAAAGAAGCCGAATTGATGGACCCGCAACATCGGGTCTTTCTCGAATGCGCCTGGGCGGCATTTGAGGATGCCGGATACGACACGGAGAAATATTCGGGCGCCGTCGGCGTGTATGCCGGACAAAGCTTGAACACCTATTTGCTGGCCAACCTCTCGACGAACCGCGAGTTTATTACAGAGGTCGTCGGACAGTATCAGGTCGGCGCTTACCAGGTGGTTTTGGGAAACGACAAGGATTATCTGGCGACCCGGGTTTCCTACAAGCTGAATCTCAAGGGGCCGAGTTTGACGGTTCAATCGGCCTGTTCGACCTCGCTGGTGGCGGTCGCGCAAGCCTGTCAAAGTCTGCTCAGTTATCAATGTGATATGGCGCTTGCCGGCGGCGTATCCATCACCTTTCCACAAAAGCGCGGCTATCTCTATCAGGATGGCGGCATGGTTTCGCCCGATGGTCGCTGCCGGGCTTTCGACGCCAAAGCGCAAGGCACGGTATTCGGCAGCGGCGCGGGAGCCGTGTTGCTCAAACGACTGGAAGACGCCATTGCCGATTGTGACCACATCTATGCGGTTATCCGAGGTTCAGCGATAAACAATGATGGTTCGCAAAAGGTCGGCTATACGGCTCCGAGCGTTGACCGTCAGGCCGAGGTCGTGGCCATGGCGCAAGCCGTTGCCGGCGTTGAGGCGGAGACCATCAGTTATATCGAGGCCCATGGAACCGGCACGCCGCTTGGCGACCCCATTGAAGTGGCGGCGCTCAAACAAGCGTTTCGCGGCGCTACCGATAAGCAAGGCTATTGCGGCCTCGGCTCGGTAAAGACCAACATCGGACATCTTGAGATTGCCAGCGGCGTGACCGGTCTGATCAAAACAGCGCTGGCGCTCAAAAACGAATTGCTACCGCCGACCTTGCACTTTGAACAACCCCTCGCGGAACTCGATATCGAGAACAGCCCGTTTTATGTGGTCAATAAATTGACGGAGTGGAAGCGAACCGCGACGCCGCGACGCGCCGGCGTCAGCTCATTTGGCGTGGGCGGGACCAATGTGCACGTGGTTTTAGAAGAGGCCCCGTTACTCGCCTCGGGTAAATCCCGGTCGCGTCAGTTGCTCACGCTCTCGGCAAAGACCGAAACCGCGCTGGAAGCGGCAACCGCGAATCTGACCGCCTTTATGCGCAAGAATCCGCAAGTCAATCTTGCCGACCTCGCCTATACCTTGAAGACCGGGCGACGGGAATTTCAGCATCGCCGGATGCTGATTTGTTCGGATACTGAAGACGCGCTTGCTGCTTTTGCGTCGCGCGATTCAAAACGTTTGAAAAGTGCGACGCCAAAGAGCTCTCCCCCAAACGTCGTCTTCATGTTCCCCGGACAAGGGTCTCAGCAGGTCAATATGGGGCGCGGACTTTATGAAAGCGAACCCACCTTTCGTCGAGAGGTTGAGCGCTGCGCCGCCATTTTGCGGCCGCACCTCGGACTCGACATTCGCGACCTTCTCTATCCGGCCAGTGACCAGATCGAAGCGGCGCGTGAGCGGCTTAATCAAACGGCGATAACCCAACCGGCGATATTCACGATTGAGTATGCCCTGGCGCGCCTGTGGCAAGAATGGGGCCTGCAGCCGACGGCCATGATTGGTCACAGCGTCGGCGAATTTGTCGCCGCCTGTTTGGCCGGCGTGCTTTCGCTCGACGATGCGCTGGCCTTGCTCGCCACACGAGGCCGGCTGACGCAGGAATTGCCGGGCGGCGCGATGCTCGCCGTCAGGCTCTCGCGCGATGAGCTTAAGCAATACGTTCATAACGGCGTCTCTCTGGCCGCCATCAATTCTCCCAAATTAAATGTGCTCTCCGGGGCGACCACTCATATTGAGAAGATTCAAGCGGATTTTGCCGAGCAGGGAATTGCCACGCGGCGGTTGCAAACTTCACACGCCTTTCATTCGGCGATGATTGAACCCATCCTGCCGCGCTTCACCGATGAAGTGAAGCGCGTGACCTTGAACGCCCCGCAGATTCCCTATGTTTCGACCTTGACCGGCGAGTGGATTACCCCGTCACAGGCGCAGGACGCAGAGTACTGGGCGCGGCATTTTCGCGAAACCGTGCAGTTTGCGGCTGGCATTGATGAATTGCGAAAAGACCCGAAGGCCTTGTTCCTCGAAGTCGGACCCGGACAAACGCTGACCGCGCTGGTCCGGCAGATGTGCAAATCATCGGGACAAGCGGTGATCGCTTCGCTCGGCGACGAATGTACCGAGGACGCGGAACAGGAAGCCGTGCAGCAGGCGCTTGGGCAGTTATGGCTAAACGGCAGTGTGATTGATTGGCCAGCTTATTACCGCGACGAGCAACGACATAAGGTGAGCCTTCCGGTTTATCCATTTGAGCGAAAAAGATACTGGGTCGAACCACCCGCCGAGGCGGCGCCCGGCGCTTCGCAAATCGAGATGCGCGCCGGCGCAGAGCTTTTGAAACCCAGTGAAACGATCGCGCAAGCCGCCGGTTTGCGCAACACCCTTGATAAGGAGATTGCAGAGAAAGATAGACCCATGACAGCACCACCCGTTCAACCAAACCGCCAGCAGAATATCGAAATGGCGCTCAAAAATCTTTTTCACGATCTTTCAGGAATTGCCCTTGCCGACCTCGATGAATCAGCAACCTTTCTTGACCTCGGATTTGATTCTTTGTTTCTTACGCAAGCCAGTCTTTCGATTCAAAACAAATTCGGCGTCAAGGTCGCCTTCCGGCAGTTGCTCGACGATTTATGCACCCTTGAAACGCTCGCCGAATATCTCAATCAAAATCTTCCGGCGACGAGCGAACTGGCAGCACCCCTCGCGCCTCAAGAGCCGTCTGCAAGCCTCGCACCACCAACCGCCGAGTCGAGCCTGTCACCCTTGGCTGATGGGCCTGCGATGCAAAACGGAGATCTTCCCATGTCCACAAATGCGATAGAGCGAATCATTCAACAACAACTTCAGGCAATGACTCAACTCGCAGCCCAGCAGCTCGAAGTCTTGCGTAACGGCGTGACCCCAGCGTCGCCGGTTGCGCACATGATGCCGGTCGCGCCGACGATGCCGGTCGCGCAGACGACGACGGCAACGCCGACCCAACCGTTAATCAAAGCGCCGCAACGCGCGACGCCCAAAGTCGAAGAGCACAAAAAGAGCAAGCCGTTTAGTCCCTTCAAGCCGGTTGAAAAAGGCCGCGGCGGCACGCTCACGCCACGCCAACAAGCGGCGCTCGATGATTTGATGGCGCGCTATACCGCCCGCACCGCGCAGTCGAAAGCGATGACGCAAACCTACCGCGCGGCGCTGGCTGACCCGCGAGTGGTTTCCGGTTTTCGCCTGCAATGGAAAGAGATGATTTATCCCCTTCACGTTGAGCGCTCGGCGGGGTCGAAGCTCTGGGACGTTGACGGCAACCAATATGTTGATATGTTGAACGGATTTGGCGTGACACTGTTTGGCCACGCGCCGGATTTCGTCAACGACGCTTTACTCGAACAACTCAAACGCGGCTATGAAATCGGCCCGATAAATGAGAAGGCCGGCAAGGTGGCAAAGCTGATCTGCGAGCTGACGGGAAATGAGCGTGTGACCTTTTGCAATACCGGTTCGGAAGCCGTGATGGGGGCGCTCAGACTGGCGCGCACCGTCACCGGACGAAACCGTGTCGCCTTATTTGCCGGGGCCTATCACGGGTCATTCGATGAAGTACTGATTCGCGCCGGTAACCTGGACGGCTATTTACATACCGCTCCGGTGGCGCCGGGGATTCCGCAGGAAAGCGTTGATAATATCCTCGTGCTCGATTATGGCACGCCTGAATCGCTCGACATCCTGCGCCAACACGCGCACGAACTGGCGGCCATTCTGGTCGAACCGGTACAGAGTCGCCATCCCGGCCTGCAACCCGTAGAATTTTTAAAAGCCCTGCGCGAGCTAACCGAACAAGCCGGAACGGCGCTCATCTTCGATGAAGTAGTGACCGGGTTTCGCAGTCATCCGGGGGGCGCGCAAGCGTTATTTGGTATCCGCGCCGACCTGGTTACCTATGGCAAAGTCATCGGCGGCGGCATGCCCATCGGTATTCTTTCCGGCAAAGCGAAATTTATGGATGCCCTGGACGGCGGCGCCTGGAGCTTCGGCGATAAATCTGTGCCCGAAGTGGGCGTAACATTTTTTGCGGGAACCTTCGTGCGCCATCCGCTGGCGCTGGCGGCGGCCGAAGCTTCGCTCACCCATCTCAAAGAAAAGGGCGCGGCGTTGCAAGAGGAACTCAATGCAAAGACGGCGCGACTCGTCGCCCGAATCAACGATTGTTTCGAGCGCAATTATGTGCCGACGACGGTCGAAAATTTCGCCTCGATTTTTTATCTTCACTTTCCCGTCGAAGAACGCTTTGCCAGCCTCTTCTATTACCTGTTGCGCGAAAAGGGCGTGCATATCCTCGAAGGCTTCCCTTGTTTTCTCACCTCGGCTCACAGCGAAGAAGACCTCGAATGGGTCGCCCGCGCCTTTGAAGAGAGTGTCGCGGAGATGCAAAAAGGCGGCTTCTTCCCTGAACCTTTGTCGGTCTCTGTTGATGAGTCGGGCGAAGCGGCAATGGGCGAAGAGAGCAAACGAATTCCCCTTACTGAAGCGCAGAAGGAAATCTGGTATGCCTCGCAATTGAATGAAGACGCCGCGCGGGCTTACAACGATTCGATCATCGCGCATCTGCGCGGCTCGCTGGATACCGAGGCGCTCAGCCGAGCGTTGC
Source organism: Blastocatellia bacterium (assembly GCA_044868105.1). Lineage (GTDB taxonomy): Bacteria > Acidobacteriota > Blastocatellia > UBA7656 > UBA7656 > JBFMDH01. Next base: position 8,151 of record JBIOWC010000329.1, on the reverse strand, counting down.
AAACGCTTGTGCAACGCCACGAAGCCTTGCGCGCAACTTTCCACCCGTCGGGCGAGTATCAGGAGATTGCTTTCTCAGGGACGATTGAAGTGCCGGTCATCAATCTTTCGAGTCTCGATAAAGAAGCGAAAGCGGCGGAACGGGCGCGCCTGCTGGCCAATGAAGCCCGCCAGGTTTTCAATCTCGCGACCGGCCCGCTGGTCAGAGTTCAACTCATCAAACTCGAAGCCGACCTTTATCAACTGGTCCTGGTTGCCCACCACATCATTTGTGATGGCTGGTCGTTTGCGGTTTTGTTGCAGGAACTCGGTGAACTCTACACGGCTGAAATTCGCGGCCGGCAAGCCGCTATTCCACCGGCCGGACGCTTTAGCGAGTTTGCCCGATGGGACGCCGAACAGATGTTTGGAGAGGAAGGCGCGAAAGCCGAAAGCTTTTGGCTCAATCAATTCTCGACGCCACCGCCAGCCCTTGATTTGCCGACCGACCGGCCGCGCCCACAGAACAAGACCTTCAACGCCAGCGTTGAAAGCTTCCTGCTCGACGAAGCGCTTTACCAGGATGTCAAACGCCTGGGGGCAAAAAACGGCGCGACCTTGTTTGCCACCCTGCTTGCCGGATTCAACGCGCTGCTCAGTCGCCTCTCCGGTCAGGCGGATTTGGTTATTGCCGTTCCCGCCGCCGGACAATCCATGATTGGGGAAGAGCGTCTGGTCGGACATTGCGCCAACCTGCTTCCGGTGCGCAGTCAGGTGAGAGCGGATGAAGCGTTCGCGGATTACTTGAAGCGCGTCAAACGCACGGTGCTTGACGCCTACGAGCATCAGAATTACACCTACGGGTTGTTGGTGCAACGCCTGGCGCTGCCGCGCGACCCCAGTCGCTCGCCGCTGCTTTCGGTGATGTTCAACATTGACCGGTCGGGTTTCAAGGGACTTGAATTTGGCGACATTCCGGTTGACATCAGCACCAATCGCAAAGCCTTTGCCACCTTTGACCTCTACTTCAACATGCTTGAAACCGACAGTGGGGTGGTCATTGATTGCGAATACAACAGCGATCTGTTTGAGGCAACGACCATCAAACGCTGGCTTGAACATTATCGCGCCCTGCTTGAAGGCGCGGTGAGGGATGATAGGCAGGCGATTTCTCACCTGCCGCTTTTAGGCCAAGCGCAGCTCCAGGAACAACTCGTCGAATGGAACAACACGGCGATGACCTACCCGCGCAACGCCTGTGTGCATGAGTTGTTTGCCGAACAAGCAGAGCAAACGCCAAACGCCACGGCGGTTCAATTTGAAGGCGAGACCTTAACCTATGGCGAACTGAACGCGCGCGCCAATCAATTAGCCAATCATCTCTTAAAGGCCGGCGTCGGTCAGGAAACGCTGGTCGGAATTTGCGTTGAACGCTCGCTCGATATGATGGTCGGGCTTCTCGGAATTATGAAATCGGGAGCCGCCTATGTGCCGATTGATCCGGCCTATCCTCAAGAACGCGTCACGGCAATCGTTGAAGATTCCGGCATTCAAACCGTGGTCACGCAAGCGCATCTCGCGTTTGACCTGCGCGAGCAGATTCCCCAGGTGATCTGTCTTGACCTCGAATGGGAACAGATTGCCACCAGCAGTCAGGAGCCGCCCGTCGCCAAGACTCCATCACAAAACCTGGCCTATGTCATTTACACCTCAGGCTCGACGGGGAAACCCAAAGGCGTAGAGGTCGGGCATCAAGCCCTGGTCAACCTGCTGTGCTCGATGCAAAAGGAACCCGGACTTGCGGCAACCGACACCCTGTTGGCGGTCACGACGCTCTCGTTTGATATCGCCGGTCTGGAACTCTTTCTGCCGTTAATCACCGGCGCGAAGGTCTTGATTGCCAGCCGCGAAGTCGCCGCGGACGGCAACCTGCTGATGCGATTGCTGGCCGACAGCCGCGCGAGTGTGATGCAAGCGACTCCGGCAACCTGGCGGTTGTTGCTGGAAGCCGGATGGCGGGGAAATAACACCTTCAAGATTCTCTGCGGCGGTGAAGCGCTGCCGCGCGAACTGGCCACAGACCTCGTTCGATGTGGCGGCTCGTTATGGAATATGTACGGGCCGACGGAAACGACGATTTGGTCATCCGTAGGCCGTATCGAACCGCGTGAAGGCGCAATCTTTCTCGGTCACCCGATTGCGAATACGCAATTTTATGTGCTTGATGGAAATCTTCAGCCTCTGCCCATAGGGATTCCCGGTGAATTGCACATTGGCGGCGATGGCTTGGCGCGGGGATATTACAAGCGCCCGGAGTTGACGGCTGAGAAGTTTGTCGGCAGTCCGTTTTCCTCGGATGAGGAAACGAAACTTTACAAGACGGGTGATCTGGTGCGTCGTCTGGCGGACGGCAATCTTGAATTTCTCGGACGCATTGATCATCAGGTTAAAGTTCGCGGCTTCAGAATTGAACTGGGCGAGATTGAAGCGGCGCTCAATCAACACCCGGATGTCGCCAACAGTGTGGTGATGGCTCGCGAAGACGCGCCGGGCAACAAACGCCTGGTCGCATATGTTGTGCCCACCGTCGGGGGCAACCATCAGGCGGAAGAGCTTGGCGACGAACACTCCTATTGGGAGAAGCAATGGGACACCCTATACAGTTCGGCAATTGGTGAAGAGAACGCGGCGACCTATACGGAAGAAGACCCGACGCTGAAATTGATTCGCTGGACGGAAGGCGTTGTTGATGCCGAAACCGAGATGCGCGAATGGGTCGGTCATACCCTTGACCGCATCCGGCCGCTTAGACCTGAGCGGGTTCTTGAAATCGGTTGCGGAACCGGCTTATTGCTCTTTCAAATCGCGCCGCAATGCGTGAAATATGTCGGCACGGATTACTCGAAAGTGGCGATTGAGTATCTGCAAAAGCGTATTGAGCAGCTGTCGCTGAATCTGCCGCAAGTCGAACTACTGCATCGTAAGGCCGACGATTTCGACGATTTTCAGGAAGCCTCGTTCGACCTGATCATCATCAATTCAGTGGTTCAATATTTCCCGAATATGGATTACCTGGCGCGCGTCATCGAGGGCGCCGCAAAACTTCTGCAACCCGGTGGCCACCTCTTTATTGGCGACGTACAGAACTTCGCGTTGCTTGAGGCCTATCACACCGATTCCATGTTGCGCCGCATGGATGAATCGCTTTCGATAGCGGCGCTCAAACAGCGTGTGCAAAAGCGCCTGGAGTTAGAGAGCGAATTAACGGTTGACCCGGATTTCTTCAGCGCTTTGAAAACCCGACTGCCGGAGATTGGCGAGGTAGATATTCAACTCCGACGCGGGCGCATAGATAATGAACCGACGAAATATCACTACGATGTGACGATGCGAGTCGGCGACCCGGTTGAAGCGCCGGAAACCCCCGAATGGATCTTCTGGAAGCAGGCCGGATTGACCTTAGAGAAATTGCGCGGCGTACTGGAAAGTCATTCAGGCGATAGATTGTGCATCGCCGACATTCCGAATGCGCGCCTCGGAAGCGATATTGCGTCTTTGCGACTCATCGAGCATGACAGCGCTTTGCGAAACGTTGAACAGTTGAAAGCGGCGCTCGCCTCAATCGAAAAAGGGATTCATCCCGAAGATATTTGGGAACTGTGCGCCGCGCTCGGTTATGAAGCCCACTTGCGCTATTCCGACAATGGCGCATCGGGTTATTTCGATGCCATCTTCAATAAACCCGGCAGTCGGGTTGGCGGCCGCCGCTTTACGGCGCTTCGCCACCCGGTTACTCTGCGCCCGGTTCATGAATATGGCAATAATCCGGCAAACAAACTCTCAACCCAAAGTCTGCCCGCAGACCTGCGCAAACACCTGGCGGGCAAATTGCCGGATTACATGGTTCCTGCGGCTTTTGTGGTGATGGAGGCGTTGCCGCTGACCCCCAACGGCAAAGTGGACCGCAAAACTTTACCGGCTCCCGATACCTCTACCTTCACCCAGGGGCGCGCATACGTCGCGCCGACAAACGAACAGGAAGGTGCGCTTGCCGAGATCTGGGCGAAGGTCTTGCGGCTCGATAAGGTCAGTATTCATGACGATGTGTTTGAACTGGGAGGCGATTCGCTGTTGATCTTTCAGATGGTCACACGCGCCACCCAATCGGGACTAAGAATCACTCCCAAACAGATCTTTGAACATCGCACGGTTGCCGCCATTGTGAAGGCGATAGCGGCGACCAGCGACCCGGTTGTAAAAGCCGAAGTTCCGGCAATCAGCCGCGCGGCGCGCGAAGCCTTTCGTAAGAAAAGAATCTCTATAGCAGGATAAGAGGTTCAAGACCCGAAGTAGAGGAATAAGTTATGATTTCGCTAAATTCTGCATTCCCATCCCCAGAGACGATAGAGACTGTCAACCCGATTGCCGATGAGGTCTATGTATTACCGGCCTCGGTTGCGCAACAACGGTTCTGGTTTCTTGATCAGCTTGAGCCAGGGAATTCATCGCTGAATATGCCGCTGGCGCTGAGCTTGAAAGGCAGTTTGAATATCCTGGCGCTTGAACAAGCGGTCAATGAAATGGTGTCCCGGCATGAAATTCTGCGCACCACGTTCACCACCGAAGATGGCAAACTGGTGCAAGTGATTGCGCCTGAACTCTTGGTGAACCTTGAGATGGTTGATTTAAGCGAGTTGGCTCAGGCCGAGCGCGAGGCGCAGAGCTTACAAATCAGAATCAATGAAGCGCACGTCACCTTCAATCTCCATCGGGGTCCGCTCTTTCAAGCGAAGCTGGTGAGATTGACGACCAACGACCATATCCTGCTCTTCACCATGCATCACATTGTTTGCGACGGATGGTCAAATGGCGTATTGGTGCGTGAACTGGGAGCCCTCTACGAGGCCTTCGCAAAAGGGCAAGCCTCACCGCTTGCAGATCTGCCCATTCAATATGGAGATTTTGCCATCTGGCAACAGGAGTGGCTTGAAAGCGAAGGATTTGAAGAGCAACTGGCTTACTGGAAACGCCAACTTGGAAACGAGCTTCCCAGGCTCAACCTCCCGACCGATTTTCCGCGCAACCGCAAACGCTCTTCTTACGGCGACATCGAATCCATCCTGCTTCCACAGGGGCTCGCGCGCGCCCTGAAAGCCCTCAGCGGGCGCGAAGAGGTCACGCCGTTTATGATTTATCTTGCGGCCTTCAAAGTCCTGCTCTATCGCTACACCGGACAGACCGCTATGCTCATCGGTTCGCCGACCGCTAACCGCATTCAAAGCGAGACCGAAGGGTTAATCGGCGCTTTTGCCAACACCCTGATGCTTAAGACTGACCTGTCAGGCGAACCGACCTTCAACGCGATTCTTCAACGTGTGAAAGAGGTTTCGCTCGGCGCATTCAGCAATCAGTCTTTACCCTTTGAACGGTTGATTGAAGAACTCAAACCGGCGCAAGGGAGCAGCAACCAACTCTTTCAAGTGTTGTTCATCTTTCAGACGGCGTTTATGCAACCGGTCGAGCTTGACCAGTTGACCATCTCGCCGATGCGCTCCGTAAGCCCGGGCTCAATCTTTGAACTGTCGCTTGGCGTGGTGGAAAGAGCCGAGGGGGTCAGGCTACAGATGGAATATAACACCGACCTCTTTGAAGCGGAGACCATCAAGCGGATGCTCGGACACCTGCAAAGCATTCTTCAAGCGGTGGTCGTTGACAGCCGTGTGAAGATTTCCGAAGTGACGCTGCTTACCGCGACCGAACGCCATCTGCTGCTTGTGGAGCGCAATCAATGCGCCGAAGAGATTCCCTCGCAAGCAACGGTTTGCCAGTTCGTTGAAGCCCAGTCGGAAATCTTCCCTGAAAAATGCGCGATCGGTTCAGAGGACGAGAACCTCTCTTACCAAGAGCTGATGCGCCGCGCCGATGAGATGGCTTTTTATCTGGAAACGCTGGGCGCGAAAGCCGGCGAGCAAGTCGGGATTCGTCTGGATTCGCCGATTGAATTTGTCGTGGCGCTGTTTGGCGTGCTGAAAGCCGGATGCGTTGCGGTTCCTTTGGACGGCGATTTTGTTGGATTGCAACGCTGTCGTCTGGTCATCAGCAACCGCTACCTTTCGGAGAGCCTTGATGAAGCCACCTTGATTGATATGAACAATATCAATGTAAAAAGCGGCGCCCCCGCGCTTCCGCAACTGTTGCAGGAAAGCGCGGCGGCCATCGTCTTTGGCGATGACCGTCAAGGCCAGGTCATTTCTCACCGCGCGCTGCTGGCTCGCGCCCTGGCGATTGTCAAACAGGCGCAACTGACAAGCGCCGATAGCGTTTTGATACCCGCGTCGCTCTACTGCTGCTCGACGCTGGAGTTGGCCCTCGCCGCGATGATTAGCGGAGCCGAACTGCTGGTGGTTCCTATCGCTTCGTCATCGTTTGACCTCTTGCGCTCGACTGAGCAAACGCCAGCCACTGTGATGGCCTTACCCGCAGCGACGTTTTCTCGTCTTTGCGGGGCCGCCGCAGCGCCGCCCTCTGCTGAGGCGCGGCCCTCTGCCGTGCGCCTGGTCATGGTTTACGGTGAGCGGGTTTCATCGTCGGCGCTGCGAAAATGGTTCGGGCAAAAGAGCGCGCCTCGTTTGCTGATTGCCTGGGGAACGCCGGAAGCGGGCTGCGCGGCGGCCTTAATTGAACCAACCGATAATCAGGCGCTGAGAATCGCTCGTCCTTCGCCAAATACGCAAATCTACATTCTTGATGACCATCTTCAACCCGTGCCCGCAGGCGTCACGGGAGAGCTTTATGTGGCCGGCGACCTTGGCGCTTCGTCTCGCCTGGATGAAACAAAAGAGTTGACGATTGCGGCAATCGGAAAAAAAGCCTGCGCTACTGATTATGCGGCTCGATATTTGAAAAACGGAGAGATCGAAATTATCGGTCTAAGACAAACATCGCCTCTAAGCACGGAACTGAGCAAAATCGAAGACGCCCTGCTTGAGCAGTCGGCGGTTCTGGAATCCAAAGTCCTGGTCACAGACCAACACCTGACCGCCTATATCGCTTTGCAGGATGGTGAACCACTAAGCGAATCAACTTTACGAGCCTTGATTGAAGAGAAGGCCAAAGCCTTGACCTTGCCCATCACCTTCGTGACGGTTTCATCACTCCCCCTGACGGCATCCGGGCAAGTTGATCAAACGGCGCTGCCGAAAGCTGCGGCCGTAAACCACACGGTTGCGGAACCGGATAACGAGATGGGCGATGACATAGAGAACGCCTTAAAAGAGATCTGGAAAGAGTCACTCGGAGTGAAGACGGTTGGCCTGCGCGACGATTTCTTTGAACTCGGCGGGCATTCGCTGGCGGCGGCAAAACTTTTTGACCAGATCAACAGAGAGTTAGGCGTGAATCTCCCGCTGGCGACGATGTTCAAAGCGACGACCGTTGAGCAAATGGCAAAAATCATTCGCGAAGTACGACCGCAGGAAAAATGGTCTTCTCTGGTGCCGATAAAACCCAACGGCTCAAAGTCCCCCTTATTCCTTGCCCATGCGGCGGGCGGCAATGTCTATTTCTATAAAGACCTGGCCGACCGCCTCGCCGCCGACCAACCGCTTTACGGGTTGCAACCGAAAGGACTCGATGGGATGCAGAAAACCCATGAGCGGATAGAAGACATGGCCGCCCATTACATTGAAGAGATAAAAAAAGTGCAGCCGCGAGGGCCTTACTATTTCGGCGGCTCATCATTCGGCGGCTTGGTCGTCTATGAGATGGCCATACAGCTTTGCGAGCGCGGAGAAGCGGTTGCGCTGGTGGCGTTGTTTGATACGTATGCCCCCGGATACCCCAAGATGCTTCCCGGTAAATCGAAGTTCAGCATCAAACTCTCGCAATGGGGTCAACGCGTCGAACACCACCTCGAAACTTTACGCATACTCGAAGCCAACCAACGCTGGGACTACATTGTTGCAAAAGCGCGGAAGGGTAGAAACCAGTTCCGCAGAACCATCAAAAATACCAGAAAAGGTCTGGCCCGCGGGGTGCTGAAAAAGATCGGGCGACCGCTACCCGAAGCGCTCAAGGAAACCCAAAATGCGATTATCGTCGCCTCAAGATCATATCGTCCGCGACCTTACTCAGGAAAAGTGACCATCTTTCGAGCTGACAAACAACCCTCCGG
>JBIOWC010000328.1:0-3114 GCA_044868105.1 Blastocatellia bacterium | reverse complement strand
AGTGGAGATAGTGGAATATTGGCCGGAGAGTTATGAGGCAGCGGAAAATAGAAAGCATTTGGTAGAACCAATAGAGTAACCCTGCGGCAGAGACGGCTAACAAAGGGTTGGACCGGAGCGCGGTAAGCTGGTTTCAAATGGTTTACGATGGCAGAGTAAGTCTGTAGCAACGCGCCCGGTCAACCCAACCGTTGGGTTGCTATTTGCGTGGTGAGACCTTATCCCCGTAATTTTGAAGAATGAATTTATCTACAATGATGAGAAAAATTCTCTTACCAGTAACTCTGATCTTTTCGGTTATCGCGTTCGCCCAGAGTTCATTCGCACAGTATGATGAGCCGCATCGTCCACAGTTTCATTTCTCGCCGCCTTCGATGTGGATGAACGACCCGAACGGGATGGTTTATTACAATGGCGATTACCATCTTTTTTACCAGCATTATCCGAAAGACACTGTTTGGGGCCCGATGCACTGGGGGCACGCCGTCAGCCGTGATCTGATGCACTGGGAAAATCTGCCGATTGCACTTGCGCCTGATTCCCTCGGCTATATTTTTTCGGGAAGCGCGGTCTTCGATAGGCACAATTCGACTGGAATAGGAACGGAAAGTAATCCGCCGCTCGTGGCTATGTTCACCTATCACGACCCGACAGGCCAAAAAGCAGGACGCGCAGATTATCAATATCAGGGCATAGCTTACAGCCTCGACAAAGGAAGAACGTGGGCGAAATACGATAAGAATCCGGTGCTCCCCAATACAGAGAAGCTCAAAGATTTCCGGGACACAAAGGTTTATTGGCACGAAGAGACGAACAGGTGGATGGTCGTTCTGGCCGCAGGCGACCGCGTCCGTTTTTATAGCTCAAGGGATTTGAAAAGCTGGCAAATGGAGAGCGAGTTTGGCAAGGGCGACGGCTCGCACAGCGGCGTCTGGGAATGCCCGGACTTGTTTCCCCTGAAAGTAAAAGGGACAAATCAGGAAAAGTGGGTTTTGCTTGTGAGCATTAATCCGGGCGGAGTAAACGGCGGCTCGGCGACGCAGTATTTTATCGGCGATTTTGACGGCCAGACCTTTCGCAATGAGAACCCGCCGGAGACCGCCCTCTGGCTCGATTACGGACGCGACAATTACGCCGGCGTCACCTGGTCGGAGGCGCCGAATGATCGGCGCATTTTCATCGGCTGGATGAGCAATTGGGACTACGCCCAGAAAGTTCCGACCAATAACTGGCGTAGTGCGATGACCCTGCCGCGTGAATTGAGTTTGATAAAGACCGAGCAGGGCGTGCGTCTTGCGCAAAATCCGGTTCTCGAAGCGGAGAAGTTGCGCCGTCAACAGTTATTTGCCCGAAGGAATTTTACCGTCGGCTCGAAATTGAAACTTAACGCTCAATCGCCATTGAACGAAATTGTAATTGAAGTCGATCTGTCAAAAACAACCGCCAGGGATTTTGGTATCAGTCTGAGCAATAAACAGGGAGAGAATTACCGTATCGGCTTTAACGCCGCGAGCAACTATTTTTATTCAGACCGGACTAAAGCAGGCAGTCACAAGTTTGCCGACAGTTTCGCGCTTAAAAAACATACGGCGCCGCGCAGCGGTGAGCGCAGGGTTCTAAAGATGCGGATCCTTTTCGACGCCGCATCGGTCGAGCTTTTCGCCGATGACGGCAAAACTGCTCTGACCGATATTTTCTTCCCGACCCAGGATTTCGATGACTTTGCAATCTATGCCCAGGATGGAAAAATTCGACTCTCTCAACTTCAAATGTGGGAGTTGAAATCAATCTGGAAGTGACTATTTCCCGCTGACAATAATCGACTTGGTAGTTGTGGACGCCGCGGCGCCCGGGTTCAAAACCGCCACAAGGAGATCAATTCCCGCGTCGCGCGAGTCGCGCAGCCACGTCGGTTTTGTTCTTTATCCGGGAGACCTTATCTCGCCGAAGCGGATTTTCTGAGTGCGAACGCAACCCAACTTCGGTATGCAGCGGAGCGCGAATCAGCGGTGCCTTTACCTTCAATCGTTCGTCGCGCCCGCTGATGCCAGTCGTTAGCCATCAGGAAGCGTGCGCTTCGCCACGAACGATGAGAATAAGCGGCTTCAATGGATTCTACAATTTGTTCGCTTATTCTCATCGCAGACGGCAAGATGTAATCGTTGCCGCGTTCGTACCTAATATGTCGGTTATAATCTCAACACTACTTGTGATCACTCTAATGCTTCTGCCGACTCAGGGGAATGAGGGGATATCCAAAACTTATGCCAATACGCGAAAGCTACTCGCAGGCATAGATACATCAAACACAGGTGGCGAAGGTAATAAACTAGCGAAGCTCTTTCATATTGGTGATGAGCGGATCAATGATTTAATCGCTGCGCTTGGTGACAAGGATGAATCCATCAGCCTACACGCGCAGATCGCCATTCGATATTTAGGTAATCCACAAGGGATGAAAGCCATTCAGGACAGATACTACAAAGGAACCGAGAATAGAACAACCGGACCTATTCCTCTACCTCTTGCCCAATGGGATTATGATTTCATTAACAAGAACTACTTGAACGAAAGCCGCTTGTCATGGGGTTTTTCTAGGTATATCTATGCTCTTGCTCTTGATGATTCGCCTAAAGCAGCCTCCACGCTTGATCGAATGCTGGAGAAGTATGGGCAACCTCTCAGGTTTTCACCCGAACGGATAAGAATGACTTTTGAGTCAAGCCAAGATATGGCCCAAGTAGTTCTTAAGAATGCATTCTTCATTTCACCAGAAGATAAGAAATATGCCACAGCGCAATGGTTAGCTTACAACGGTAGCAAAGACAAAGCCCTGGTTGAGATTTACATCAATCGAGGGGTTTTAATTGAAGAATGGCATCACGTCGTTGTAAGCAAGTCAGAGCGAGGTTGGAGGTTTTATTCAATCACTATGGTTGCTCAATCCTAGGATAGTGGGTTGGCGTGAACTGCCCTCTAACAAACGGTTCGACCCTAGATTTTGTGCAAACAGGAAAAAGACCTTCGATGTAAAATGCTGATGTGAAATAACTTCAACAAAACACATCGGAGGTCTTATGATGGCTGATTCTACCCCGGTCGTGGAGTTCCAGG
>JBIOWC010000327.1:0-8307 GCA_044868105.1 Blastocatellia bacterium | reverse complement strand
GAACGTAGTCAATTCTATCGCCTTCAAAAAACATATGCTCGGTGCGGCAAAGCCCTATGCCTTCGGCACCAAAGGAACGTGCGACCTTTGAATCGCCGGGCGTATCGGCATTGGTGCGGACTTTGAGTTTGCGATATTTATCCGCCCAACTCATCAGCGTGTTGAAATCTTCGCCAAGTTCGGGGTCAATGAGCGGCGCTTGTCCTTTGATGACGCGTCCCGATGTTCCATCAATCGTGAGCCAATCGCCACGTTTGATGCGCGTACCATTGACGGAAAATTCATTCTTGGCGAGCTGAATATTGATTTCACCGGCGCCGACGATGCAGGGTTTTCCCCAACCGCGCGCGACGACAGCGGCGTGACTTGTCGGTCCGCCAGTTGAAGTCAAAATCGCCTGTGACGCATCCATGCCGCGCACATCTTCAGGCGAGGTTTCGCGGCGCACCAAAATAACCGGCTCGCCTTTTGCTGCCCAGGCTTCGGCTTCTTCCGGCGTGAAGACGACTTTGCCGGCGGCCGCGCCAGGGCTGGCATTGATGCCTTTGGTTAAAACTTCGAGACTGGCGTTCGGGTCAATCATTTTGTGCAGCAGTTGATCGAGGTCGCCCGGTGGAATGCGTTGCAGGGCGGTCTTTTCATCAATCAATCCTTCTTTCACCATATCAACGGCAACCGTTACGGCCGCCGGTCCCGTGCGTTTGCCATTGCGCGTTTGCAACATCCAAAGCTTGCCGCGCTCGATGGTAAATTCGAGGTCTTGCATATCTTTGTAATGCTTCTCCAACTTATTCGCTACGGCGACGAATTCGTCGTAAATTACCGGCATATCTTTTTGCAGTTCGCTGATGTGTTTCGGCGTGCGAATGCCTGCGACAACATCTTCGCCTTGCGCATTGGTCAGGTAATCACCAAAGAGCGCTTTTTCGCCGGTCGCCGGATTGCGCGTAAAAGCCACTCCGGTGCCCGAATCTTCGCCCATATTACCGAAGACCATGGTCACGATGTTGACCGCAGTGCCAAGGTTATCCGGGATTTTTTCGCGGCGCCGATAAGCAATCGCCCGGTCGCCATTCCACGAACGAAACACCGCTTTGACGGACTCTTCAAGTTGCAGGTAAGGGTTGGTCGGAAAATCTTTGCCGGTTTCGGACCTGACGATTTTCTTAAACTCTTTGCAAACCTCTTTAAGATGCTCAGCTTTCAGGTCGGTGTCCTGTTTGGCTTTGGCTTTCTTCTTTGCCGCCTCGAACGCATGGTCGAAGAGTTCTGCGTCAACGCCTAATACAATCTTGCCGAACATTTGAATGAATCGGCGATAAGCGTCATAGGCGAAGCGTTCGTTCCCGGTGAGTGCCGCGAGTCCTTTTAAGGTGTCTTCATTCAAGCCGAGATTCAACACGGTGTCCATCATGCCGGGCATGGAAAATTTGGCGCCCGAACGAACCGAAACCAGCAAGGGATTGCCAGCGTCGCCGAATTTTTTGCCGGTTGCTTTTTCAACCTCTTTCAAAGCCTTGAGCGCCTGTTCCCACATCTTTTCGGGAAATTGTGCGCCCGCTTCATAATAGGCATTGCAAGCTTCAGTGGTGATGGTAAAACCTGGCGGAACCGGAAGGCCGGCGTTGGTCATTTCGGCAAGCCCAGCGCCTTTGCCGCCAAGCAAATCTTTCATGGTGCCTTCTCCATCGGCTTTTCCATTAGCAAATATATAAACGTATTTTGTAGGCATATTTTCTCCAATTGTCGGAACTGCATTTTAATTCACGCTCTATAGATTAAATTTTTGCGTGCAAATTAAACTTTAGGAAATACTGGATTGCGATGGTGATTGTCAAGCTGAGGGGCTTAAGTTTTTCTAACGCGGCGATAAATGCGGCGGTGATAAAAGCCGATTTCCACAACAATGAAGAGAAATCTTTGGCGGATTGATCAGGGGTTTTGCAAAATAGATTTCTCGCAAAGCACACAAAGCCGGTTTCGAGAACTCCTTGGCGAACCCTTGCAGGTCCTTGCGCGCTTTGCGAGAAAATTTTACTTATTCAGTAAAGGTTGCTTTCAACACGAGGGTGAATGAGGGTTGATTCGGGTCGTTCGTGGTGACGGTTGCATTTTTGACAACATCACCTTTATAGCCGGTTGTGTTTTTGACTTCTAAAGTGATGCCGCCTTGTTTGCCCGAAGTAATCACTTTATCGAACTCGCTTGACGTGCACCCGCACGAAGGGGAGACGCTTTTAATTTCCAAATCTGCATCGCCTTCATTCTTAACCTTGAAGGTGAACGTCAGTGGCGTACCCGCTTTGACGCTGCCAAAGTTATGCTCCAAAGAAGCGATGACAAGTTTTGGCGCGCTGCCGGTTGGTTGGTTTAAGGGTTTTTCTTTAGCCGCTACGGAAAAAACCATGACGACAAAAAGCGCGATAAATATCAGGGTGGTTTTCGATTTCATTCTTTGACTCTCCGTAAATTGATTTTGCAGTCTGAAAAACGTCTGGGCGCTCTTTTTAGTTACAACGCTAAAAAAATAAAATCGAAAAAATTCTGCGACTCGGAATATACGGACAATTTATGCGCCGTCCTCAAATGAGAGGGCAGCAGGTAAAGGAAGATAATAAATTATCGCGCAACGTCGAACTGCTGCCCGACAATCATTCAAACAAACAAGGAGACTCATTTATGATTTGTCAATTGTGCGGTGTGACAGCGGAAACCAAGTACGTCGAGTTTTATCAAAATATTGGCGCCTTATTGATGCGCTTTTCCAAATCGCTCAAAGGCGAACTGTGCAAAACCTGCATTCACCAACAATTTTGGACCTTCACGCTGGTAAACCTCACCCTCGGCTGGTGGGGGGTGATTTCATTAATCGTGACGCCATTCTTTATTATCAATAATGTGGCGCGTTACCTGATGTGCTTGTCCCTGCCTGCCGTAGGCGAGCCGGCGGCCTCTGCGCAACTGACAGACGAGGTAATTCAGAAAATTCAGCCCTATACCAACTATATTGTTGAACAACTCCAGGCGGGAATTGCGGTGAACCAGGTGGTTCAAACCGTTGCCCAGCATGCCCAGGTCACTGCGGCTCAGGTGGAACGCTACATTATCGCTTTAGCTCAAGCCGTCAAGCAGCCGGCTTAAGCTTCATTGAACAATAAAAACAGAAATTCACAAGGAGAGGTTATTATGAGCAGAACTCAACGAATCATCGCCATTATAACTGTCGTGGTCGTCAAGCTAATTATCCTCAGCCTCGGCCGTTAACTTGAAGCGGTTTGCAAATGAGCTTTTCAGGTCGAGTAAGCCACCCGCCTGTTCGACCGTCAATCAAAACGAAAAACAACCAGCCCATTGCTTTGTTGGGCTGGTTGTTTTAATCAGGCAATAAAATTTTCAGCGCTTCAATTCTTTGGTGTAACTTCAAGCGAAGTTAAAACAAACTCGGTGCCGTTTGCCAGTTTGCCGCGCACCGGAACGCCGAGTTGCGCATGTATCCACCACTCGGAATTCTCTTTGCCGATGGTGCGAATCACAAACTGCGTGCGAAACTCGCCGGCGGGCGTTTTGACGTTTTCATCCGTGAGCGTTTGATTATTAATTTTATCGAGCGTGCCAGTGGTGCTGATAAATTCATGCGGCACAAAGTAGGTGGTTACCGGCCCTTGCCCGGCTTGCGCTGACAGCCACCCTTCAGCGGCTACGCTTGGCGACGAGAGCGCGAGTTGCGCAGGGACTTCGAGCGTTTGTTTGACGGCCCCCGACACGCTGCCGCGCATGGTTGCCGAAAGCGAATGATCATCAATGTTGTAGCGTACCCGCGTCACATTGTCGCCCTGCGTTTTAGTCACTTCCAGAAATGTCGGATTTTTTTTGGCATTAACCCGATGAAACACCTCGGTCGTTAAAACGCCCGTGACAATGTGGCTATGCATTAAATAACCGCCTTCTGGGGTGCTGAATAGTTCCCAATTTTCTTTACCTAAATCTTTCCCGTAAACGTCGCGATATTGATAAACGCCTTCTGCAAGTTTGGCGGCTTTGTCCCACCGGCCGTTATGGGTTAAAGATTTTTCTTGCAAAATTGCCGCCAGGTCTTCTTCGACGCTCGCTGTCGCGGGTGTTTCGATGATGCGCCCGATTTCGCGCCCGCCTCGTTCAACAATCACGGTCGGCACATTGATAAGTTTTCGCGGTTGAATCACATCGGTCGGCTGATTGAACTGGTTGTCTATGCCGATCAACTTGATTTTCAGTTTCGGATTATTGGCTTCGTGTAGCGCTTTCAGGAGTTGCGGAACATAATGTTTGCTATCGCCGCACCAGGTTCCGAAAATCACCGTGATGGTGGTCTCTTTGTCGCAAGCTTTGATTGTCGCAACGGCTTTCTCATCCGGTTTATGATTGTCCATTCCGGCGCGCCAGACCGGAACGGTTTCCCACACTTTGGCTTCCGTGAGTTCGCCCGTCAGTCCCGGATGCGAGCGAATGACAATCATTTTGCCTTCGTTCGTAAATGAATAGACATAAGAAGAGTTCGCGCCATCTACGCGGGTGAACTTTCCGGTCGCTTTCATTTCGGCATTGGCTTCAGTGGTTGCCGAGGCATGGTCAGTCGAAAATTGAAAAGCATCTTTAGCAAGGGTGCCGACGCTTCTTTTATCTACATCGAGAACGATGGCTTTGCCAAACCTGGGCGAAAGTAACGCCAGACGTGTCGGTTGACCGGCCGTCAGAACCTGAACGGAACGGTCAATCTCGCCATCAATCAAGACATCGCGCGTCGTATCGCTCCACTCGCTCTTTGCCGGTTTCTGCTCTTGCGCTGCGCCAAAAACGGCGCAGGCAATGATAAAAAGGCTGATTAAAATGCAATGTTTCATTGGCTTTCCTTACAAAATAGTCAACGCTTGAAAGTCTAGCATCGGTTTCCCCGAAGCGCACGAACGATTGCCGTAAATTGCTATTCAAACCTTAAGCATCTTATCGGGCGTTACAGTTTTATATTTATGAAGGTTTGAGAACAACGAAGAAGATTAAGTATAGCGTACCGCCTTCAGGCGGGTGGTTTTCCGTTTCACCTTATAACCAAGGCCTGAAGGCACGGGTCAGTTACTTAGGTTGTTCGGGACATTTGCAATCGTCTTGCGTCACGATGGTATCGAATTTTTTCTGCTGTTCAGGCGAAAGCATTTCGCGCATACGCAGTCGCGCATCTTCGCGCAGCGCGAAATATCGCGGGCGCACGTCGGCACAAACCGACTTATATTTATTGCGCATTTCATCAAGCACCGCGCTCATTTTGGTTTCCTGTTCAGGCGTCAAATCCACTTCGCGTTTAAGGGTTTCAAAATATTCATTGGTGTCGCGCATGGAAACCGGTCGTTGATTATTATCGCTCGAACGCGCCAGGTAGAGACCGCTGATGGCGCCGCCCGTGATACAGCCCAGCACAAACACCAAAAAGATGGCGCTCCAGATTTTCATAGATGCTCTCATTTGCTCGTTCATTTCTTACCTTCACTTGTGTTCATCAATATGGCCACGACATCTTTTGTTGAAACGGCACACTCTTCTTTTGAGGCAATCGAACAAGCGGTAAGCGGCGCATTTGTCGGATTGCTGACGATATGAAATTCCGGTTCCTCAAGGTGCGGCAAGACATTAGTTGATGGGGCAACATTGGTTGTTGAGTTTTTCGGCGCATACCAGAAGGCCAAGGTCGTCATGAGGGCAATAAAAGCCAGCGCTGGAATGGCGCGTTTCAAGATGAACAGAATAGAAAGGGTGCGGTTCTCCTTCTGATTTTCTTCAGCGATACGAGCGCGAATTTTCGCGTATAAAAACGGCGACGAAACCGCCGCTTTGGCTTCTTGCTCACTAACCGCAGCGGCGCGCAAAATCGCTCGACTCGCGTCATCTAAATTTTCACTTTGCTCTTTTCTATTCGCCATAAAATTTCTCAGTGATTCCGGTTGCCCGAGTTGCCCCTACAGCAAATCTTTTAATACCCGCCTGAGCGCCAGACGGGCTCTGTGGGCTCTGACTTTCACTTTGGCAACCGACCAGTCGGTGATTTCGGCAATCTCTTTTACCGATAGCTCTTCGACTTCCAGAAGCGTCAGCGCCATTCTATCTTCGGGGCTGAGTCGGGCAAGCAACTTATTGGCTAAATCCTGCGAAATCAAATTCGCTTCGGCATTCCCGCGGGTCGCGCCAGAGGTGAAATAGGCGCTCAGTTGTTCAATCTCTGCACCTGACATTTGCGCGCTGGCGTCTGCCGGTCGCCGTTGCGCGCGACGCAATTCATCATAACAGCAATTGATGGCAATGCGCGCCAGCCAGGCGGCAAATGAGGCTCCCTGTTGAGGCGCATAACTTTCAAGCGCGAAATAGGCTTTTGTAAACGTCTCTTGAGCAATCTCTTCAATCTTTTCAGGGCGATTGAAAAACTTTCCCGCAACACGCGCAACTCTGGTTTTGTGCCGCTCAAAGATCTGTTCAAAGGCATATTCATCGCCTTTGCGAACCGCTTGAACGAGGGCATCATCGCTTACTTCATCGCTTATGCCGGCGCTTGATTCGATAATTTTAACACTAATCTCTCAAACAATTTTTTGCACCCATAACGCTCACCCGTGGCGCGCTTGAAGGTCGGACAAGCCGTCCCGGCTTGTCCGACGAAAACCTAGGGCGCGAGGCAGCCGCACAAGGCTTTTTCGATCAGCTGCTTATCTAATTTTCAACGCCCGGGTTGATAAACGACCAGAAAATATTCCGGGTTACAGATGCGCCAAATTATTTTACCCAGGTTGTACACCGGCAAGCGAACCGTTAAGATTTTTTCAGAGCTTAACCCCTTGATGCCCGAATGGAAAGGTGAAGTTCACACGGACTATGTTAAAAACCAGAGTGCCCTTAATTCTCATCATCATCTCAATGATCGTCGCCGGACAGGCTTGCGGGGGCGGCGGCGGCGGTAAATTTGGCAGCAAAAAATCCGACACCCATTTCAAACCCGGTTTCAATCTCTTCAGCGAACAACAAGACATCGAACTCGGACAACAATCGGCGCAGGAAGTTTTACGGCAAATGCCGCTGGTTAATGATGCGCAAATTCAAACCTTCATTACCCAAGTGGGCGAACGCCTTGCCGCAAAAGCGCCGGGCTATAAATTTCCTTATCAATTCAAAGTAACGGCAACGCGCGACGTCAACGCTTTTGCGCTGCCCGGCGGTTTTATGTTCGTCAATGCGGGGGCGATTGCGGCGGCGAAAAACGAAGGTGAGCTGGCCGGGGTGATGGCTCACGAAATCGCCCATGTGGCGCTTCGTCACGGCACCAATCAGGCGACCAAAGCCTATATTGCGCAAGCCGGGTTGAGCGTACTTGGCGGCCTTGCGGGTGGCGAGGATTCAGATTTGGGTCAAATCGTTCAAGCCATCGGCGGCGCGGGCGCCAATGCCATATTTTTGAAATTCGGGCGCACCGCCGAAACTCAAGCCGACCTTGAAGGCGCGCGGATTATGGCAGAAGCCGGATACGACCCGCGGGATTTGGCAAATTTTTTCAAAACGCTTGAGCAATTAACCGGCAAGCAACGGCAGCCGGAACTGCTGAGCGACCATCCAGACCCCGGTAATCGCATCAAGGCTATCGCCGATCTTTATCCGTCATTGCCCGTCAGTCCAAATCCCACTCATGACACTGAAGTGTTTGAACAGGTTAAGGCGCGGTTGACCGGCAGTCGCGGCTCAATGACTTCGGCAGAGCCGCGCCGCGTCGGCAGTGCGCCAACGCATATGGGCAAGCGGCCTGAACCACCGTCATCGTCATTTAAATCTTATCAAGCAAGTGACAGCTCCTTCGCTTTGCAAGTTCCTGACAACTGGCAAGGCGCAACTTCGGATGAAGTCAATCTGGTGTTTGCTCCGCCAGGCGCATTCGGCGAGATGGAAGGCACGGTTTACGCCACGCACGGCATCTTCATTGGCGCCATGCCTGTTGAACAACGTGACCTGGGATCGGCTACAGAAGCCTTTGTCAAGGCGCAGCTTCAAGCAAATCCCGATTTTCAATTAGCCCGTCAACCAGAAGCTATCAATTTCGGCGACCGCCAAGGTTATGCAACTGTAGTAGCCGGACAATCGCCAGTGACCGGCGTGATGGAAGTCGATGTGATTTACACGACGGTGACCGCCGGTGGCAAATTGTTTTACTTCGTAACCATTTGTCCGCAGGATGAAATGGAGGCTTATAAACCGGCCTTCCAGCAAATTATTCAAAGTATCCGTCTGGCAAGGTGAATT
>JBIOWC010000326.1:0-5259 GCA_044868105.1 Blastocatellia bacterium | reverse complement strand
CTCACCGCAGATGATTTGGTCGGCATCATGAAACGCGCCATCGAAGACAAAGCGCGCGGCATTCCTGAAACCGTCACAACCTCCGACGAAGTGTTGCATTCCATAGCCCTTTACGCATCGGGCGATGCGCGTGTCGCTTTGAACACCCTCGAACTTGCCGTATCAATTGCCGAATCGAATGAATCGGGGGTTCGGGTGTTGAATGAAGCGATTTTGCGCGAAGCCCTGCAACACGCGGCATTGAAATATGACAAAAGCGGCGAAGAGCATTTCAATCTCATCTCCGCCTTCATCAAATCCATACGCAATTCGGATCCAGACGCGGCAGTTTATTGGCTGGCGCGCATGCTTGAAGGGGGCGAAGACCCGATGTTTATTGCTCGCCGCATTGTCATTCACGCCTCGGAAGATATCGGGCTTGCTGACCCGCAAGCCCTGGTTCAAGCGGTTGCGGCTATGCAAGCGGTTCGCTTTGTCGGACTCCCGGAAGCTCGATTGGCGCTCACCCAAGCGACAATTTATTTAGCGACGGCGCCGAAATCGAATGCCATTATCGTGGCCTATACAGCGGCTCAGAAGGACGCAATTGAAACCGAACAACATCCTGTGCCCCTGCATCTGCGTAATGCGCCGACCGGATTGATGAAAGGCCTAGGTTACGGCAAAGGCTATCAGTATGCCCACGATTTTGAATCTGGACGTGCCGAAGAGATGGAATGTTTGCCCGAGGCTTTACGCGGCAGAAAATATTTCAAACCACCCAGGCGACAATCCCCAACTGATGAATAAAGCCGAATTAAATTGGTTGAATGCCAAGGGTATGAATCGAACGTGATTATTAAAACTTAGCAACTTCAACTTTTCTTTTTGCCAAATCCGCCACCGCCCGGAGATTCAATCCGCACACAATCGCCGGTCTTTGCATAAACCGAATCCTTTCCTGCTAACTCGCGCTCTCCGGCTTGGCTAATTAAAACTGCGCGTCCGGCTTGGCCTGACTTGCCGCCTTGCAAACCATAAGGTCGGGTTTTGCGGCGGTCAGACAGGATGGTTACCTGGGCATCGGTGAGCAATTCCAACTCGCGCACCACGCCGTCGCCGCCGCGAAATTTACCGTCGCCGCCGGAATTTTTTCTTATGGCATATTTTTTCACGCGCATCGGGTAGGCATATTCCATCGCTTCGGCTGGCGTGTTCAAGGAATTGGTCATATGTGTATGAATGGCATCAAGGCCGGCAAGCCCATTGCGCGCGCCCATGCCTCCGGCAACCGTTTCATAATAAGCAAAGGGTTTGCCTGTTCGCATATCCAAACCGCCAATGGTCAGGTTATTCATTGTGCCTTGGCTTGCTGCGGGAATTATTGAACTGACTTTTGCTAAAGCCAGTAACA
Source organism: Blastocatellia bacterium (assembly GCA_044868105.1). Classification (GTDB taxonomy): domain Bacteria; phylum Acidobacteriota; class Blastocatellia; order UBA7656; family UBA7656; genus JBFMDH01. The sequence goes on along the minus strand of JBIOWC010000326.1, from coordinate 3,866 downwards.
AGGTATCAACGATGCGTTGCGAAGTTTCAACATTGCCGCCAGCGACCGGCGCCGGGGGTCGCGCATTCACAATGGTTCCCAAAGGCGCAATGACCGTAATCGGTTCAAGGATTCCCCAGCTTGCCGGTACATCCATGGGAATCAAGCAACGAAATACATAATAGACACCCGATACAGTAATGGCTTCAACGGCATTGATGGGCCCGCGAACTTGCGCGGCGCTGCCGGTAAAATCAACCGTCGCGTGTTCGCCTTTAATCGTCACTTTGACTTTGATTCGCACAGGTTTATCCGAGTAACCATCGTCATCCAAAAAATCTTCAGCTTCATAAACGCCGTCCGCAAGTTCGCGAATCACGCGCCGCATCATCTCTGCCGTATAACGAATTAAGCGCGAAGCATACAGATTGGCTTCGTCGAACCCGTAGCGTTCAACAATTTCAAGCAACCGCGTTTGCCCTGTGGTCATGGCTCCGAGTTGGGCAGTCAAATCCCCTTCTCGCTCTTCAGGAATGCGAACATTAGCAGCAATCAATCGCATGACATCCGCATTGATTTTGCCGCCAATCATCAAACGCACGGGCGGAATGCGTAAACCCTCTTGATAAATTTCATCGGCTCGCCCCATTGAACCTGGCGTTGCGCCGCCGATGTCTGCATGGTGCGCGCGATTGGCAACATAGAACAGAGGTCGCTGGTCGGCAGTCGGTAGCCGGTTTTTCCTCTTTTTTTCTCGACTATCAGCTTCCGGCGACTGACTACCGAAGACGGCCGCCACCATCGTCACATCAGGCAGGTGTGTGCCGCCGGCGTATGGGTCATTCAAAACCACAACATCGCCGGGTGCAAGTTGAACGGTTTCAAGCGCGGCTTTTACGGACATCGGCATTGACCCAAGATGGACGGGCATATGGTCGCCTTGCGCAATCAGCACACCTTCGCTGTTGAACACCGCGCAGGAATAATCGCGGCGTTCTTTAATGTTTGGTGAAAAGGCTGAACGCCTGAGCGATATTCCCATCTCTTCGGCAACGGATGAATAAAGCGATTTGAAAATTTCGAGCTTTACCGGATCGGTCTTCATAGCCGCGTTAGTGTAGCATATTGGCTTTGAATCGGCTTTACATCGCGCGCCGTGATAGTTAATTTTGAATCTCGAATTTCAAATTAATTATGAGCAAAATAGATGCACCGCGATTCGGGGTTCACACATCGATTGCTGGCGGTTTGCCCAATGCCGTTGCCAAGGCTGTAGAAAAAGGCTGCGACGCATTCCAAATCTTCGCCCGCAATCCAAGAGGTTGGCAGGAACGTCCGTTAGCCCAAGAAGAGATAGATGCCTTTAAAGCGGCGCGTGAGCGTGCCGGGCTTTACCCTTTGGCCATTCACAGCGTTTATTTAATAAATCTTGCAGCACAAGATGAAGCGATGCGCAGGCGCTCTCGCGAAGGGTTTCGTCAGGAAATTATTCGCGGCCTTGCACTCGGCGCCGATTACCTGGTCGTTCATCCGGGCAACCCGAAGACGGCTTCCTCAGACGCAGGCATTCATACAGCGATTGAATCCATACGCGAAGCCGCGCGTGGCTTGCCGATGAACGGATTAAAGATTTTGATTGAAAACACCGCCGGGCAAGGCTCATCTATCGGTTGTACTTTCGAGCAGGTCGCAGACATCTTAGCGGGACTTGCGGACGACGTGCCGGTTGGTGTCTGTCTGGACACCGCCCATACCTTCGCTTCAGGCTATGATGTCTCAAGTGAAGCGGGGTTTAAGAAAACCGTGCGAGCCGTTGACCGAACGTTCGGTTTTGATAACTTAAAGCTGATTCATTGCAACGATTCAAAAGCGGCATTCGGCTCGCGTGTTGACCGTCATCAACACATCGGCTTGGGTCACATTGGGCTCGAGGCCTTTCGCCGTATCACCCAACATTCAAAACTGCGTCGCATCCCATTTATTTTAGAAACCCCTGAGGATGCAGTGCGCAAGGACGAAGACAACCTCGCCGTGATACGCGGCGTAAGCGGTTAAGGACGCCCGCGACTTTGTCCGGTGGCAATGCCACCGGCGATCAGATGGGCGATGCGCAAGGGCTCAGGGATTTTGCTGTGAATTGCATAACGTTCGATGACCTTTTCGGCCTCACGCAGTGTCAACCCTGCGCGTTGAACAAAGACCTTGGCGACCGGCTCAACCTCGCCGGCCCGTTCAATCAATTTCCACTTGTGCTGGCCGCCGGGAACCAGATCGAGCAAGGCCTCGCGGATCGCCTGCATATTCGGCTGACGGCGGGTAACAATTAAGACAGGAATCTTCATTGCTTGATGCAGACAGTGAATGTCAACGACGTTGAAGCCCCCGAGGGCGATGCCTTGCAGCATAATCAACCTCACCTGTGAGACGTATTTCGAGTTCTGTATCAGGTGTATCAGTTTATCCGTAGCGTTCGCGCCATCTTTCCGAATCACGCCGCGGATAATCCCATCCAGCCGCAATCCCGTATAAATCGTGCCGACGATTTGCACATTACCTTTGTGAAAACGCGGAAAGGGGTAATCGTCAAAACCGATCACGCTTGGAAACGACGAGCTCGCCATAGATGAGCAACCATATCATAATCACTTGATCTTCAAGCAAACCAACGGGCGATGGTTCAGCGTTGTCAACCGACGCTTGAAACCGCATAATGCAATTTTTCAAATTCTACGCTCACCTCAACTCCCCCTTGCGGTATGAAACGAGTAGCTACAATGGACAATATGCAAACGGAAATTAAACTGAAAAATTTATCTTCAGAACAGGTCGGTGTACTCCTGCCTGACAACCTGATCCTGCTCGGATACCGAGGCTCAATTGCTCATAATATGTACGTGCCGCAAAACAACCCCGACAGCATTGATGACAAGGATTTGATGGGCGTTTATGTAGCGCCGCCCGAACATTATTTGGGTTTCGGGCGCGCTGACGTTCATGAAAAATTCATCAACGAGTGGGATTCCGTCTGTTATGAAATACGCAAATTCATTAAGTTGCTCTTAAAATGCAACCCCAACGTCATAAGTTTGCTTTGGGTCGATGAACCCCACATTCTTTATCAGCATGAATTGGGGCGCCTGCTCCGCGAGCATCGCCACCTCTTTGTCTCCAAGCAAGCCTATCATTCATTCACCGGCTATGCTTACGCGCAGTTCAAACGCATGACGCACTTCAACCAGGAAGCGCAAGCGGAGATGACGGCGCTCGAAAAGGAGTTACAGCAACACAGCATTGATCTTGCCGAGCCGCGACCGACTCAAGAACAACGCGAGCTATCAATCACCGAGGGGGATTTTAACGGGCAAAAACTCGGCCAGCTGATTGACCATTATCAAGCCGTCAAGCGGAAATATTTTTCCGGTGGCTATATGGGTTCAAAGCGACGGGAGTTGGTCCGTCGTATCGGTTTTGACGCGAAAAATGGGGCTCATTTGATCCGTTTGTTGAGAATGGGCGTTGAATTTTTAGTCGAAGGTGAATTCCATGTGGCGCGCGCCGACGCCGAAAACCTGCTCGAAATCAAACGCGGCGAGTGGTCAATCGAGCGTGTGAAGGCCGAGGCCGAGCAGCTTTTCAAACTCGCCGAAGAAGCTTATGTACGGAGTTCGCTCCCCGCTCGACCAGACTCCATTGGCGCGGAAAAACTCTGCCTCGAAATCATTTGCAGTTATCATGGGTTGAGGGGCTAGCCTCTCCGGGAGATTGACGGGGACCTGGAGGGTGACTGAAAAGTTTCGGAAAGCCCCAAGGGGACGCCATTCAATAGCCCGGTACTATCGCGCCGGGTAGCGGTCGCTTCTCCAAGCCCAGAAAGGGCGCGATTCATA
>JBIOWC010000325.1:0-15796 GCA_044868105.1 Blastocatellia bacterium | reverse complement strand
AATCATCTGCGGTGAGCGCGTTGAGGACGAAAACTTTTGAGCGAGAGAGCAGCGCCGAAATGACTTCAAAAGAAGGGTTTTCGGTGGTCGCGCCAATTAAAATAATGGTGCCGCTTTCCACATAAGGTAAAAAGGCATCCTGTTGCGCTTTATTAAAGCGGTGAATTTCATCTACAAAAAGCACGGTACGAAGATGCAATTTTTGGCGATAGGTTTCGGCTTGCGCCATGACCTCTTTAACCTCCTTTATGCCTGAGGTCACGCCGGAAAATGGCAAGAATCGCGCCGCGGTTTTTTCCGCAATAATCCGCGCCAGTGTGGTTTTTCCCGAACCCGGCGGACCCCAGAGAATGATGGATTGCAAACGGTCTTCTTCAATCATTCTTCTCAGCGCACGCCCCTTGCCGACAATCTTCTCTTGGCCGACAAAATCATCAAGCGAACGTGGCCGCATACGGTCAGCCAGCGGGCGGGTTGCGAGGGAATCTTCGACCGCGGTTTCAGTGTTGGGGTCTGCAAAGAGGCTACCGGCCTGCTCGCTCATTGGTTTGCTTGCTTTTGGCATAATTTATAAAAATGATGGCAAAGTCGGTTGAAAAGAGCAAAGCGGTTTTTTTACAAAAAAAATGGGCAGCTTTTTAAGGCTGCCCAGTGAATGTGTTGAGAGTGGATGGATAAAGTAAAAAGCCGAAATCTAAAATTACGTAACCGTTATTAAAAAAATTTCAAGCTCCTCTTTCCGCCGTCTTATTTATCAACCCGCGTGCCAATCAGCTGAGCTGACCTAAACAGGGAAATTGAAGCAAATTCCCGTTAGATTTGCAGCGCAATGGTCAACCTTGATTAGGTTATTTTGCTTGAATTAAATCACCATTCTGGCAATTTGACCGAAGCCTAAACCGGCAAAGAATTTGGTTGAAAAGGCGCTTATTATGCAATCGTTGACAAGCTGGAATTGGGTTTGTTAGCCTAGCTGTTTAGTTTGAGAGCTTGCTTTGTATCTGCGCGTGGGACCCACGGAGTTAATGTGATACGAAATCATTTCCTTGTCTTTTTTATCATAGCTTTTATTTTTTTAAGTTCGGCATGTATCAAACGTGTCACGGTACCAGAAACTCTATCGGTAAACCCACCCGTCGCCATTGAAGAATTGGTTGGACAAATCAACAAACTGACTCAAACCGCTTCTTTACACGCGCAAGGCGGCATTAAAGTCACCAATTACTTTACCGGCAAAGAGAATAAAGCCGATGAATTGCCGGGCGGTAATCAATCATTGTGGTTTAAGCGACCCGAAAAAATTTTAATGCAAGTTAAAGCGCCAATCATCAGCAAACAAATTGTAGATATGGCGACCGATGGCTCAAGGTTTCAACTAGCCATCTATTATCCGAATGAAAAACGCCAGTTCCTTTTCGGTAACAGCTTGAAACAAATCAAACGAGTAGATGTCAAAGACCTTAAAGACCCTCGGTTGAAAGAGGCCGGCGGCTTGGTCAATATGCGCCCGCAACATATCACCGATGCCTTTTTGATTAAACCCTTTGATGCGAATGTCAATGTCTTTCGGGAAGAGGTTTTGCAGGAAGAGCCTGACGTGCGTCCGGGAAAACACGGCAAGCGGGTTTTTAGAAGTTATTACGTTTTATATGTGATTAGTGACAAGGCGACTACTGATTCGGGAATGGCTGAATTGAAAAGGAAGTTTTGGTTTGATAGGACAGCGCCCGGCAACCCTTTGGTGCGTCAACAGGTTTTTGAAAATGATGGCGATCTCACCAGCGATATCTCTTATTTACTGTGGTTCAATGTTCCCGACTCCAAAGTTCAATGCCCGGAAAGAGTCGTGATTGACCGCCGCAAGGACGGATATAAACTCGAACTCACGATTGAAAAAGATTCCGTAGAAGCCAATATCGAAATATTGGATAAAGCCTTTGAGCTTGAAAATACCGAAAAATTAAAAGAGACGAACCTCGACGAGCAGCGCAAACCTTGAGCACACTGATTAATTGCTATTCACTCAAGACGGGGAATTTAATGCATGGATAATCTTATTGTTGAAAATCTCAAACAACGCCCGTTGCGCACTGCCATCAGCGTCATCGGCGTAGCGCTCGGGGTCATCTTGATTGTGCTTATGGTTGGGTTGGCGCATGGGATGTCCAACGACAGCGCCAAACGACAAGCGAATGTTGACGCGGAGATTCGGTTTACCCCGGAAGAGTTCGGTAGTTCGGCGCAGGCTAATCCATTGATTATGCAGTCGCGTTACGCCGAAGTGATTTTAAATGGCGTGAAGCCGACCGAAGAGGACCCCGATATTATTCCCAGACCGCCGATTCCCGGAGTCATCGCAGCAACCCCGGTCGGTGAACTCTTGCAATCAACCGAAAGCGGACTGGGATACGGGCTGGTCGATGGGATTGACTACGAAAGTTTTTCAAAGGCCACCACCATAAAGATTATCGAAGGCCGTCCGCTGAGCGACGGAAAGACCCCGGATACGCAATATGAAGCCATCGTTGACCGATTTTTTTCCGAGCATAATAAAGACGTAGATGGCAACCGGATTCGCATCGGAAGTCGCATCAATACCTTGGGGCACGAGTTTACCGTAAAAGGCATCTATGAGCCTTCAATGCTTGGACGCATCAAGATTCCGCTATACACCATGCAACAACTGACGGGCGGGGCCGAGAACTGCACCTTCATTCTGGTGCGTACGGAAAAGCCTGAGCTTGCACAGCAGGTGAAAGCCGATTTGGAAAAGACTTATCCCGGTCATCGGGCTTTTTTGACCACCGACCTGCCGGCGCTCTTTTCGCAGAACCTCAGGCTGGTCGAAGTCTTTTTGGATGTCGTCATCTGGCTGGCGGTCATCATCAGCACTCTGGTTATTTTATTGGCAATGTACACCACGATTATTGAACGGACGCGCGAAATTGGTATCTTGAAAAGTCTCGGCGCGTCAAAACCCTTTATCGTGATGACCATAGAAAAAGAGGCTGCATTAATCAGTATGCTTGGTGTAGCATTAGGTTTCGTTATTTCATTGATTGGCAAATATGTCATAGAAAAGAACACGACGCTGGTCATTGAATTTGAATTCATCTGGCTATTGATAGCCGCATCCATAGGAATTATTTGTGGTGTAATCGGCGCACTTTATCCGGCGGTTCGCGCCGCTAATCTCGACCCGATTGAAGCTTTGAGTTATGAATAGGTAGGAATTAGGAGTTAGGATTTAGGGAATCTTGCAACATCTAAATACTATCTTCGAATTCTTAACTCCTGAAAGCTATGAAACCAGTTCTTGAAACCATTGATTTGGAAATGATCTATCACGTTGGCAAAGTGGATGTGAATGCTTTGCGAGGCGTCAATATTGCCGTAAACGAAGGCGAGTATGTCGCCATTATGGGACCTTCGGGTTGCGGCAAATCAACCTTACTGCACGTGGTCGGTGGCATGTTGCAGCCAACTTCGGGACGCGTGGTCATTGATGGCGAAGACCTGACCAGGATGAGCGATGCCGAGCGCACGGATTTACGCCGTCGAAAAATTGGCTTTGTCTTTCAACGTTTCAATCTCTTTCCGACGCTCACCGCAGAAGGCAACTTGAAACTTGCTGAAAGAATCTACGCTAATAAGAAAAATGGTGGGAACCCTGCGCGTAGACACGAGGTTTTGAAATTGCTCGGGCTGGAAAACAAGATGCATCACAAACCCTTAGAGCTTTCGGGCGGTGAACAACAACGCGTCGCCATTGCGCGGGCGATTGTCAATAATCCGGCCATCTTGCTAGCCGATGAGCCGACCGGCAATCTCGATAGTGAAAATTCGCAAATTGTCCTCGATATGCTGCGCAGTTTGAATAAAGATTTGAAGCAAACCGTGGTGATGATTACTCACAACCCCGAGGCCGCCTCTCAAGCGGATAGAATTATTGAAATGCGCGATGGTCATGTTGTTTGAAACGGGTAAAATGGAGCAAGAATGAAACTCATCGGAGCAATTTTAAAAAAGACATTTCTGTGGAGCTATGAACGCGGCAGTTGGCAATACGACATCTTATGCGGGCTGATACTGGCATTCATCTTTTTTGGCCCCAATCAGATTTTTCATAGCGCTGATGGCGTAAATTCCGCTCCGTTAGTCATTCGTAAGCAAGATGTCGGCGGCGAACTGGCCCCTGAAAAGATGGAGCAGGTCATCAGTGAGCACATTTCCGCAAAGTTCAACCGCAAAGTAAAAGCGGAAAAGATTGAACCCATGTTCAATGAAGAAGGTAATTTGACAGGCTATCTTGTCAATGAGATTAAACAATAATTTTTTTAGGTTGCATATAGACCGAATCAGCATCAAAGATTGAAGGAGTTTTAAGAAAATGAGAATGAAAGCAATGATGGCAACAGCGATGTTATTGGTTGCCGTTTCTATATCAACATCAGCGGTACCCGCCGCAAATGGCGTTGACCAGATTTTAGCTAATATGCAGAACGCCGCGAAAAACATTCGCACCATGCAAGCCGATTTAAATCAAGTTACGCATCACGCAATTGGCGGGAAATCGAAATACAACGGAAATGTTGTCATTCAACGCGGCTCAGCCGCCGGTAGTGAAAAGGCGATTGTAAAATATACCAACGGTCAGCAGGTTTCCGTAGTTGGCGACAAAGTAACAATTGCGCAGCCAGGTATTGGTCAGCAGATTGAAGCCTTGAGGTCAAAGCTTGCGAAAGAGAATAATCAATATTCTTTTATTGCCACGCCGTTTGCTTCAACCGCTTCCTTGAAAGCCAAGTTTGACATTGCCTATGTAAGAGATGAAGGAAACGAAGCCGTGTTGGAACTTACGCCAAAAGTTTCCGATATTCAAAAATCAACCATCTGGGTTGATAAAAGTTCATGGCTGCCGACCAAGTTCAAAACGGTTGAGAAAAACGGTGACCAAACCGACTTCACGCTCAGCAATATTCAACAGAATATTAAAGTTGACCCAAGCACCTTTAAGGTCAATTGTCCGGGATGCAAAGTGATTAAGAAGTAGGACGAATATTGTGGCAGTTTTCGGCGGGCGAGCATTGAGGTTGCTTGCCCGCCTTGCGTTTAGGAGTGCTGCAGATGGCAAACGACCAGGTAAGCAAAATCCTGCTTGACCGACCGTTGAGCAAGATTGAAATCTATGCGGAAATGAAACGCCGATTGGAACAAGGGCAGAAAGCCGTCATGGCGACGATTGTCAGAGCCAAGGGGTCTACGCCACAACAAGTCGGCGCCAAGATTGTGGTTTTCGATGATGGTTCATTTATTGGTACGGTTGGCGGCGGCTGTGTTGAAGCAGACATCTATGCAGAAGCGAAAGAGGTGATGCGAACCGGACGCGCCGGAATTTTTCATTTCAATCTGGCGGGCGATATCGCGGCAAATGAAGGCATGGTATGTGGCGGCAACATGGATGTTTTCATTGAACCCTGGACGGTAGAAGCTGCCGCTGAGTTAGAACCCCTGTTCTCACTCAACTGATATTTTCTTCGCCAATTCCCATATTATTTTGACTGATGCCTTTGTGATAAGTGTCCTCGATTAATTTGGTCATTTCCACACCATCCATCGGGCGAGACAGCAAATAACCTTGGACATAATCACACTTCATGCCGGTGAGCTGGAGAATCTGTTCTTTGGTTTCAACGCCTTCGGCAACCACATCTAATCCCAGATTATTGGCCAGCGTCAGAATCGTGCTCACGATTTCACAATTCTTGGGCATGTTCATTCGGGTAACGAATGAACGGTCAATCTTAAGGGTATCAATCGGGAAACGATGTAAATAACTGAGCGATGAATAGCCTGTGCCAAAGTCATCGAGTGAAATTTTTACGCCAAGGGCTTTGAGTTGATTGATCACGTCGGTTGCCATATCAATATTTTCAATAATAGCGCTTTCGGTAATCTCAATCTTCAAGGTGCTTGGGTCAATCAGGGTTTCGGCCAGAATGTTTTGAATTTGACTAATCAGGTTGGCATCAGAAAACTGTTTAGCCGAGAGATTGATACTCATAAATAAATGCGGTTCACCGGCAAACCGTTGCTGCCAGGTTTTAATCTGCTGGCAGGCTTCCCGAATGACCCATTGGCCAATTTTGATGACCAACCCGGTCTCTTCGGCAATTGGAATAAACCGCAAAGGCGAAATAAACCCCTGGGTTGGATGATTCCAGCGAATCAATGCTTCAAAGCCAGTGATTTTCCAATTCTCTAAAGAGATGATGGGTTGGTAGTGCAATTCAAATTCCTGATGCGCCAGGGCGCGCCGCAAATCAACTTCCAGTTGAACGCGGGCTGATTCTTTCGCCTGCATATCGAGGTCGAATAATTCATAACCGCCGCGACCTTTATCTTTGGCGCGGTACATGGCCGTATCGGCATTGCGAATAAAATCTTCGGGCGAGTTATAGGGAATCAAACTGTGAGAAATCCCGATGCTTGCGGAGACAAAGACCTCGTTGCCGCCCAGATTAAATGGGTGAGCAAGCTCCTGTTGAATACGCGTGGCGGTGTGTGATGCATCGCTCACGCTGGCAATATTTTCAATAAGGATGCCAAATTCATCGCCGCCGAGGCGCGCCACAATATCTCCTGGGCGAACGGAATGTTCCAGTTTGCGCGCCAGTTTGACTAGTAAGGAATCGCCGATTTGATGCCCTAAGGTATCATTGATAACTTTGAATCTATCGAGGTCTAAAAATAAGACTGCGAAAAAATAATCTTCCTGTTGCTGTGAACGGGTTAAGGACCGTTTCAATTTGTTCATAAACAGCGTGCGATTGGGAAGTCCGGTCAGGGAGTCGTGTAAAGCATTATGCAGAAGTTGTTGTTCAAGCTCTTTCTGTTCGGTAATGTCGGTCATTAACCCCGCCATCCGGTAGATGCGCTTTGCGTCATCCCAAATGGCTCGGCCGCGACTGAGAACCCAGCGATAATTTCCTTGACGGTTACGGATTCGATATTCACTTTGAAATTGCGGGGTCAGTCCCAGTAAATGGCCAGTAATGTCCGATTCCACCGCTTCAATATCATCGGCGTGAATACGCCCCAACCATTCATCCGGGCGGTTGCCGATCTCCTCTTTGTCAAACCCGATAATGGCTTTCCACCGATCACAGAAATTGATGACATTCGTACCTAAATCCCAATTCCACAGCCCGTCGTTACTGCTGTTGACCACGAGCGCATAAATCTCTTCTTTATCTTCAAGAGATTCAATTTGCACCACTTTATCATTAGTGATTTCCCGCAACTCAGCATTCATGGCCGCCAGTTCTTCTTTCTCGATTTCGGCTTTGCATAACAACTCAGAAGCTCTTTGTAAATGAGCCTCCAATTTGTTGAGTTTTTGATTTGCGGCCTGGAACTCGAGATTTTTAGCATCGGCCTCAAGATGCGCGGTTATCGCAGAAGCGAAGGTTTGCAACGCCTTTTTCTGCTCATCAGTAAGCCTTCGCGCCGACCTGTCTAAAACACTGAGACTGCCAAGCTCTGCGCCCTCAGTTGAACGGAGCGGAGCAACGGCAAGAGAGCGAATGCCGACATCTGTGACAAAAGGAGAATGACGAAAACGCTCATCGGCCACCAAATCAGCAACTTCAAACCCTTCCGATTCCAACCGAGGTTGAATGAAGAGCGACGAATCTTGTTCCGTTAAGGGCGCCATTTCGCCAATATAGGAGGTGTAAACAATCCGCTGATTTTGTACTAAATTGATGATGGCAAATTCCGCTGCGCAAACCTGCGAAGCCAGTTGCGCTAAATTATCCAGCTTTTCAATTAAAATTTCAGAAGGCAGGAATGAGTAGAGAACCTGTGGATTTGAAGCGTTGTAATTCTTAAAGATTGGTGGGTGATTTAATAATTGGGAAGTCCCGCTACCCTGACTGCTTAAGAGCCCTTCATTTCGGTTCGACAATTCCTGGAAATGGACCTGTTTGGCGGGGTCTGCGGCATTAGAAAATTCGCTCACTTTACCAGCCTCCGGGGTTTCCAGATTTTCGGTATATAAAAATGGCAGTTTGTCAGCGAGACTATTATTGGATTGACTCAAATCACCTGTCCCCATACTTTTCCTTTCAAGGTCATCAATCACTGTTCAGATGAAAAACAAACCTTCAATGAAACTCATTTTCGGCAAATCCGTCTATATAGAGCAAATATGATTCCGTTGAACAAATCGGTTTAATTACTCTGTTCATTCCCTAATCGGGGAAGTGATTTAAGCTGCCATAATTCAAAGTGACAGAATTAGGTCAATTTGAATGGCCTATTGTGGTACTTTTTGGCGCTTGACTGATAACCTTGATTGGCAAATTTTTGTTAGAAAAGTATTGTTTAAATGAGTATTATTGTGGGGACAATAATGTGGTTTTTGAAATGCTACAAACAAAAATCCTAGCTTACCATCTTACTCTTCTGGGTCACACTTGGGTCACAGTTACCTAATATTTCGTCCGCAAGAATCGTTGTCCCTTCACTTAATACATCATCAGTTAAATGGACATACACGTCACTCGTCGTCGAAATATCACTGTGTCTCAGAGTGCCCTGGACGAGCTTCAAATCACGCGACCTTTCATATAGCAGCGTCCCGGCACTATGCCGGAATATATGATGTCCGTACTTTCCTTTTACCCGATTGATGCCTGCTTTGTCCATAGATTTGTATAGATGCAGCCTCAGGGTGTTATAGGGTAAAGGACAGCCAGCGACGCGGCAGAAGATAAAATCAGTCTCAAGCTGAAACGATGACTGGTTTCGATGGTTCAAAAGCCGTCCGGCGATTTGAGGTGCAAGTTTGACGGTTGTTTTGCTACCTCGAGTTTTCGGTACTTTCAACTTCCCATGATACAAAGTGTGATTAACGGATAGCTCACACCCTTGGGCATTGAAATCCATCCAGCGAAGTGCGAGTCCTTCACCTACCCGCAGCCCGGTTACCGCAAGCAGTAAAACCAGCAATCGTTCCTGTTCATCTGAGAGGTGTGACATGACGACTCTGATTTGTTCAGCGCTTAGGGTTGGCTTTTCGACTTTGCCTTTTTCCGGTCGGTGAAGTTTCGAGCGCACCGGCGACTTTTCAATAACGTCGTTCTGTTCGGCGAGGTCGAAAATCACGCGCAGAATCGCATAGAAATTCTGCAGGGTATTATCGGCGTACTCTTCATCTATCCTCTCTCGTAAGAATTTACTGATGTCCGATGGTTGAATATCGCGCATCATTTTGGACCCGAAAAAAGGCAGAATGTGGGTGCCGAGAATCCGTTCTCGCTGATAGAGCGTCGAGACCTGAAGTTTTTTCTTCACGGTATAAGGTTTCCAATGCGGTTCGACAAATTCCCTGAATGTAACTTTTTCAAAGAGCTTTTGCGGCTCGGCGTTGTTGCGCTCAGTGAAGCGGCGTATATTCGGGTCTGCAGCCTTGAGCGCATCTTTGCGGTCTTTGAATTTGCCCAAATTAAAGCGGCGCATTTGCCAACTGCCGCTTGGATGGATAAATTCACGAATGCGAAGCGTCCATTTGCCGTTTTGCAATTTGACGCTCCCTTTTTGATAGGTTTTACGACGGGTCATGATCAATCTCCTTTCGATTGGTTGTGACCCGCGTTCTGTTTTCGCCGCCAATTTACTCATCACAAACCTCGCTGTCAATGTAATCGAGTTGCCGCCGCGGATGCCGGAATCACGAAAAGCGTGCGGACTTTGAAAGACCTTGTTGAGCTTTGTGGGGGATACGGTGAAAAAGTAGCAATACCCCGCTATCAGACAGTTTAGGGCTTGAAAGATATATCGGAGGTAGCCTATGAAATATGCTGATAAATTAATAAACTATATTGGAGTCGAAGGTAACTTTAACTCAGACGTAAGGTCTTATTACATAGAGTATGGTAGGCGTCTTCCTAACTATAAAGGCACAATTAAAGAAGTCGGTGATGATTTTGTGGTTAAGGTGTAATAAATTTAGATGAGAATTTAACTTATGAAGTTATCGCACCGTTAAATTGCTTCACGTTAACAATATATGAAAAAGTTTAAACCAACGCAGTGTTACCCCACTACCAAATTCCAGGAACAATTTTCATCCCTCCCAGCTTGAGTGATAAAAATCAGCCCGGTACTATTCGTGCAAAGACTTTGCAACTCAGGAGTAACACATGAAAAAAGCCCAGGTATGTGAAGCCCTCAACATCAGCGCGGATCAATTTTCTCGCCTGGTTAAACAAAACAAGATCTCGATGCGCGGTGACGACTATGATGACTTCGACGTTGAACACCTGCGCCAGCATGCAGATCTGGAGCCGGGCAAGCCACTCTCGAAGCTGCCGGCAAAGCGATCATTTCGTAGTGAACAAATCGGCCGCTTGCGCTTTGATTTGATCGCCGCACTCAAAGAAGCAGTGGTCACGAGTGGGCTGACGCGTGATGAAGCGCAGGGGCAACTATGCAATCTGGTGAGTGAGATTTGGGAATCGTGCGAGCCGATGACCTGGAAGCTGCCGGCTTGAACTTGATTTTGCAAGCTACCTGCGATAGCCCAGCAGTGCGGAATATCGGGTTGAGGATAAGCTTTGTAAATTCCTCCGGTGTAAAAAGCCAGTTTCCGAAGCCCGCCTCTGAAAGTTAGAGATTGCGGTTAGGTCTACATGCAGGCATGAGATAGCGGGGAGGCTCCTCCAATAGAGGCGTTGACGTGGTGTACTGGGAACTTTGAGCCTGAACACGGACGTCGGATTTCGTTTAAGTGGCCTTCCACCAAGGATTGTAGATTACTCAACTGAAACTTTACGCCCCATTTTGTAAATCTTTTCCCGCTTGACATTCCTTCTTAAGGGCGACATTATCTCTTCCATAGACTAACTATGGAAGATGGTCTATGGGAAGAAACCAACGTCCGCAGAAAACTGAATTGCTCCCGGGTACGTTAGAGATGCTGATCCTCAAATCCCTGGAGCGCAATGCCGAGCCGATGCACGGCCATGGCATTGCCTTATACCTCAAACAAATTTCCAACAAAGTACTACACGTTGAAGAAGGCTCGCTGTACCCGGCGCTGCAACGCCTTGCTATTAAAGGTTGGGTCCAAGCGGAGTGGGGACAATCGGAGAATAACCGTCGTGCCCGTTACTACAAGCTGACCTCGACAGGGCGCAAGCAACTCAAACAGGAGGTCGCCAACTTCGAGCGTCTATTAGAAGCAATTCTGTGCGTAATGCAGCCCGCGTGAGGTACGCTAACTGTGATCAATCAATTTCTTCAACTCTGGCGTCGGCTGCTCTTCTACTGGCAGCGCGACCAGTTCGACCGTGACTTGGCCGAAGAGATGAAGTTCCACCTGGAACTGAAAGTGGAAGAGAACCTCCATGCCGGGATGACACCAACCGAAGCACGAATTGCCGCTGGGCGGCAATTCGGTAATCAAACTTTACTCCAAGAGAGGAGCCGCGAGATGTGGGGATTCAGATCCATTGAAACTCATTGGCAGGACCTGCGCTACGGCGCGCGAATGTTTCTGAAACAACCGGGCTTCACCCTGATTGCTGTCTTGACGTTAGCGCTCGGAATCGGCGCTAACACGGCGATCTTCAGCGTCGTCAATGCGGTGTTGTTGCAACCCTTGCCCTACGCCGAGCCGGAACGCCTGGTGTGGCTGTGGGACACTCTACCGCAGTTGCCGACCGCGCCTACGTCGCTTCCGGAATTCCTCGATTGGAAAGGCCAGAACCAATCCTTCGAATACTTGTCGGCTTTCCAGGGCGGTAACATGTTCCTCGACACTGGCGACGGCACGAAGGACACGCCTGTGGGGCTTGTCACCCCGGAGATGTTTGCGCTTTTTCGGGTAAGCCCAATCCTCGGCCGCACCTTTACCGACGAGGAAACTCTGCCGGGTCGCTTCCGCGTAGCCGTGATCGGCCAGGCAATGTGGCAGAGCCGCTTCGGTTCGGATCCGAACGTGCTTGGACAAACAATCGAACTCAACGGCGCACCTTATGAGATTATCGGCGTGATACCCGAGGGTTTCTCATTTCCAAATCGGGCGATGCTTTGGCGGCCTCTGCCCATTGACCCAAACCAACTTGACCGCGGGCCGCACTACCTGCGCGTAGTAGGGCGGCTGAAACCTTCAGTTACGCTGGCGCAAGCGCAAACCGAGATGTCTGCCCTTGCCGCGCGACTGTCCGAGCAGCACCCGGAGAAGAATGCTGGACACGGAGTGAAGCTCGACCTGCTCCGCGACGTAGTGGTGGGTGACATAGGGCCGGCACTTTTCATCTTGCTGGGGGCGGTCGGGTTCGTGCTCTTGATCGCCTGCGCCAACGTCGCGAACCTTCTGCTCGCCCGGGTCGGTGTGCGGCAAAAAGAGATTGCCGTTCGAACCGCGCTTGGGGCAAGCCGTCTTCGCATCGTGCGGCAACTGTTCACCGAAAGCCTGATGCTTTCGGTCAGCGGCGGCGCGGCGGGATTGCTGATCGCCATCTGGGGTGTGAAGTGGTTGGTGTCGATGGGCCCCAACACCATTCCGCGTGTTCACGAGATAGCCGTAGACCCGCGCGTGGTTGGCTTCACGTTATTGATTTCGGTGGCGACCAGTCTGCTCTTCGGGCTCGCTCCGGCGTTGCAAGCGTCCAGGCCGGACCTCACTGACGCGCTTAAAGAGGGCGGCAGGAGCAGTGCAGGCAGGGCAAGGAATCGGCTCCGTAGCGTGTTGGTGATCAGCGAGGTCGCTCTATCCCTGGTGTTACTCATCGGCGCGGGGTTGATGATCAGAAGCTTCGCCAAGCTCAATTATGTTGATCCCGGATTCAATCCGGCTGAGGTATTGACAGTGGGGGTGACGCTACTACCCAACAAATACCCAGAGGAAGAGCGCGTCGCATCCTTTTATTCCGAGCTTCTTGAACAAGTGGCGGTCACGCCTGGGGTCGTGTCAGCCGGGGCGATTTCGGACCTGCCGTTGTTGGGAAGCAATACCAACGATAGCTTCACCATCGAAGGACGCCCGCCTGTGGCGAAGCAGGAGGAGCCTATTACTGAATACCATGTGGTCACGCCGCGCTACTTCGAAGCGATGGGGATTCCACTTCTGGCGGGGCGCGATTTTGCCGAGACAGACACGAAGCAGGCTCCCAACGTCGTCGTGATCAATGAAGCGTTCGCCCGGCGGCATTTCGCCGGGGAGAGCCCGCTGGGCCAGCGTATCAGGCTTCAGGGTCAGGAGCGCGATCCGTTGTTGATTGTTGGAGTGGTTGGAGATGTGCGGCAATTGGGGCTTGATGAGCAGCCAGTCCCGGAAGCTTTTGTTCCCTACCTGCAAAACCCTTTAAGCAAGACCTTTCAGCGGTCGATGACGATTGTGGCGCACACGAAATCAGATCCTGGTGGCGTCGCCGGATCGTTGCGAGCCGCGCTGACTTCCTTGGACAAGAGTCTGCCGGTGTACGATCTCAAACCGATGACTGATTACCTGCGTGATTCGCTGGCGCGTCGTCGCTTCAACCTGATCCTGCTCATCGCGTTCGCCGGTGTCGCGTTGGTACTGGCTACCATTGGCATCTACGGCGTGATCAGCTACGGCGTCACCCAGCGGACACATGAAATTGGCATTCGGATGGCACTCGGCGCTGGAAAGGGCGATGTGCTACGGCTGGTTATGCGACAGGGGATGAGAATGGCGCTCTTCGGCGTGGTGATTGGATTACTCGCGTCAGTGGCGGTGACGCGACTGATGGAGACGTTGCTGTTCGGAATCAGCGTGACCGACCCGCTGACCTACACCGTGATTGCGCTGTTATTAACGTCCGTGGCACTGCTGGCTTGCTTCGTCCCGGCACGGCGGGCAACGAAAGTCGATCCGCTGGTTGCTCTGCGATCCGAATAAATTTATTTGTCGGATTTCACACAATGCACTGTGCGGAAGTTGGCTGAACGGCAGGCTGGTTATTCTTACTCACTTATAAAACAGATTCAACCCCTCAACGAGCTTGCGAAACTGCTTTTGAAAAGTGGGAGTATTTTTCCAGTTGGAATAATCTTGGATGGGAGTAAGGACGCGCCCAGATTACACATCTGGGGCGCGTCTCAGGTTGGCAATATTGTGATCTATGCAAAAAGTATCGGTGCCGGTACTTTTTCAACCTCCTTAAACACCAGGATTTCTGACCCTATAGGTGTATGGTTAACCTGTCCGAGGCCGCCTTTGCTCTCATCCTCTAGGGTCTCATCGTAGCGGTGATTATCGTATGACAAAATTGCGGCCTATCACTTACCCCAAAATTCTCACCGAATCACAGCCCGCGAATATTTGACCGTCAAAGGTTTGACCTGTAACACAGGCCTCTACTGCGCTCGGGGTAAGATTTAGACTTCTCGTGTCGAAGTGCAAAATCAAGTCGAGGCGACCGTCGCCGTTCACATCCTCAAACCCTACCCCCGTACTTAGGGCAGATGCTCCGGCAAACAAGACACTAGCCGGGTCTATCGTAGTGGCGTCGAAAGTTTCTGTGCTAAGAATCGCTACCGGAATCTTACCCCGACTACGGAGATTAATGCTGTTTGGGAAACCGCCGGGCTTGATGTCAATCCCCACTGTCAAAGTGCAGTTTGCGAGTATCCGGAAAGCAAGAAATTCAGACGGACTGAAGGTCTGACAGTTTGGACAAGGCTGAGGATAAACGGTTCCCACCGGGACACTGCCGGCGATGTACGGGAATGGCAAGGAGGCTTGTCTGAGGATAGCTCCCTCCTCGCAGGTTTGCGATGCAAAGACAGCGAAGTAGGTTCCTGCCGGTAGCGCCAGGTTCATTCTTACGGACTCGTATGACCATACAGAAGGATCGTTATCGTCAGAAAGTGTGAATGAGGCGATGACCGTGTTGGGGTCAGGCGAGTTGCCCAATTGGGGGCGTATCTGCACGACAAAAGGAAGCGGGTTCGGGCATTGTGGCGACGGCGGCGTGAAGCGATTGATAAAACCGCCGATTTCACTGAGGATGGCGCTTTGAGTGAGGGTGAACCGCGGGCCGCTAAACTGGGTCGGGAGAATACTCGTACCATTTGACCCTTCCAATAAGAATTGCGTCTGGGTCGTGGCTATCCCTAGCGTATCCACAACCGTAACGCAGCCATCAGGTGTGCCGACCTGTTGCCTCTCAAAAGCTATTATCGGTTTGTAAGGAAGAGCGAAAAGCAAGGTAAGGACTATCATTGCTCCGAGGATATACGACGTTTGTTTTCGGGATTTCATAGACTCTCTCCTGAGGGTAAAGGTTCGTCCAAGAAATTTGGAAATGGTGATGATCACAAGGTGTGAGTACCTTTGTGGGATTTATGGGGGAGTCTTATCAAAACACTTCATTCATAATACGAATCACCTGCCCATATCGTATTTTTATTTATTTGAAAAATCAATAACGCTGCGGATATCTCACCCGAAAACTATTATCTGTAAAATAATTTTTACCAGAAAGAGGGAACACCAATAGCCTGGTGTGAAGCGCATTTGGCAAATTTAAAGCATTCACCTACTAAGACGACTCCCAGCACTCCCGAACGCTCTGCGGTCAAAAAAAAGCCACTGAGACGGCAACCAATATTTCTATTGAAACATCTGCTTATTTCACCTTTATTAGTCCTGCCTCTAACTCACTTGGTTTACAGCCTGGAAAATCAGAAAGGCATTACTGAGATAATGCAGGACATCATTAAGGAACTCATCTGTGTGGATGGGAATCGGTATTTCACC
>JBIOWC010000324.1:0-2023 GCA_044868105.1 Blastocatellia bacterium | reverse complement strand
CTTGTCGGTGAACGTGATCACTGTCTAGCTACCTCGACTCGCTGGTCCACGATGGCATGAGCCTTATATGACAAAAGAAGAATTAGCGGCGCAACTCGAGGAGGGCGTAAGATTTTCCTGTTATGTGGATAGGGATGAAATCCTCGGCGTCATGGGCCTACAGGATAAATCGGCTGTCGAGTTAATTCGTCACGCCTATGTGAGAACCGGCCAACGAAAAAAAGGCATCGGCAGTATTCTGCTTAAAGCACTGACCAAAGAGGCAAAGAAACCGATTTTGATTGGCACCTGGAAGGCCGCCCATTGGGCAATCAGTTTCTATGAAAAACACGGGTTTTGTCTGGTTGATGAAGAGGAGAAAAATCGCCTGCTAAAGAAATACTGGGATATTCCGGCTCGGCAGGTTGAGACCTCAGTGGTGTTGATAGATAAAGACCACCAGGAATCCAAAGATTTCTAATCTGATGTCCATTTGGCGCCCTTCACCAAACGCCTTGCAGGTTAAATCAAGATTAAGCCTGGGCGATGAACGTTACCAGCCAGCAGTTTAGAAAAAAGGAGCTTATCGTGAAACGAAGCATACTCTTGTTGGCGGTTATTCTGTTAACCGGTCTGGCGAATGTCTTCTCTGTGCCGCAGACTAGGGCGGCAACGGGGGTCTTAAATTTCTACTTCATTGATACGGAAGGCGGCGCGGCGACGCTCATCGTCACGCCCGCCAAACAAGCTGTATTACTGGACGCGGGTTGGGAAGGCTTTGACGGACGCGACGCCAAGCGCATTCAACGCGCTATGCAGCAAGCCGGGGTCACGACGATTGATTATCTGATAGCCTCACATTATCACCAGGATCATTACAGCGGCATTCCTGAACTGGCCCGCCTCGTCACCGTCAAACATTTTCTCGATCACGGAAAGTTGACCGAACTTTCGGAAGACCCGAAATTTGCCGAACGCTATGGGGCTTATCAAACGGCCGCGAAAAATAATTCTATCGCCTTACATCCGGGCGACCCCATTCGCCTCTTGTCTTTGCCGGGCGCGCCGCCGCTTAAACTTCAGTGCGTCGCCGCCAACGCTTCGGTGCTTGGCGGGCAAGGCCGCCGCAATGCCGAGTGTACGCCGCCGCCGGTTGGCGAAAAAGATACCAGCGAGAACGGGCGCAGCGTTGCGGTGAAGTTAACCTGGGGCGCGTTTGATTTTTTAAACCTCGCCGACCTGACGTGGAATATCAGCCAACATCTGGTGTGCCCGACAAATCTTTTGGGCGAAATTGACCTCTATCAAGTGACCCATCACGGCGGCAATGTCAACAATAACCCGGTGCTGCTAAAAAGCCTGCGACCGACTGTCGCGGTAATGATTAATGGCCCGCGCAAAGGCGGGCATCCGGATACCATCAAATGGTTACAGGAACTCTCATCGCTCAAAGCGCTTTATCAACTTCATCGCAATGTGCAGGTTCCGGCGGACCAGAACGTCGGAGCTGAATTTATTGCCAACCCGGATGAGCAACCGGATGCGGGTTATATGATTTCGGTTGCGGTTGATCAGGCAAAACGCACCTTCACGGTTACCAACGAGCGCACCAAAGAGAGCAAAAACTATCCCTTCAAATAACCTTTCAACGCCCTTGACGATTGCCTGGGCGGCCAGGTTGTCTGATAAATTTCCAGGGGTCGCCAAATAAACTCGCGACCCCTGGAAATTTATCTTACGTTCAATCGTTAAACGGTGTAGGTTATATCAAAAATTATCTCAATTGAAATTAGCGGAGTGAATAAAGAATGAAATGTAAAAATAGCTATGTCTTCATACTACTGGTCTGTGTCTTTTTTGTGTTGCAGGCAACGGCTCAACAACGTCCTCAACCGGCCTGCCCGACGGTACGCACCTCGTGCCCGGATACGGTTGACGGCGGCGCCACACTCACCTTCACAGTGAATGTCAGCGGCGGCGACCCGAACGTGACCCCGACCTATAATTGGACGGTTTCAGCCGGTTCAATCGCCTCCGGGCAAGG
>JBIOWC010000323.1:0-6800 GCA_044868105.1 Blastocatellia bacterium | reverse complement strand
AGAGCCACCTAACTAGATACCCTCGAATTATTTCAGCAAACCTGAAATTAAGTCCAATGGCTAATCACCATACTATTGCTAATATCGTTCATATAAATCGTTATCAGACCAACTTGCCTGGCATCGCCGCTACCTGCCTAACTCAATAAATTGATCGGTGAAGCCTTCAAAGGTATCATCATGGCTGATAACAAATAGCTGATTCAAATCTTTTATCCGCCGTATTTGTTCAGCCAAATTACGACGACGTTCTTCATCCATATTAGTTGTCGGTTCGTCAAAAAAGGCAATCCGTATATCTGATAACTCTTTTAATAAGGCCAACCTTACTGCTAAGGCGGCAGACATTTGTTCTCCACCTGATAAACTTGAGAAGGCGCGTTCAAAACTTGCCTCTTCAACGATAATCTCATACCCTGAATCCCATTTTAATGAAACCAAAGGGTTCCCCGTAATATCTCTGTAAAGTTGATTAGCTTCGATGGAAATAGATTTCAGATGCACTTCTGTTATATAAGGTCCAGAATTCCTTAAAATTTCCCGAATAAATTCTGAAATATTCAACAAATTTTCATTTTCTGCCTTCTCTACCGTAAGAGTTTCGATTCTATTTTTTATAGCTAGTAAAATCTCAACCTGAATGGCGACTTCCTCAATCTTATTTATTGTTGCAGTAGATTCTGAAGTTAAAGTAGCTATTCTCTTGAGCCAATATTCTAAAGTTTCATTTAACGAGTGATGTTTCGCTTCATCATAATTTTCCAACAAGTTATTGAGTGTAATATTTTTTTGAAGCAATTCTGTCTCTTTCTCTATCAGTTCACTGTCAATTTTGCCTAATTCGGTTTTTCTCTCTTCCAGTAATAAGGCTATCGCCTGATTTTCAATAACCACTTGATAATCCTTCATATTAAGTGCTCGCTGTTCACGAGCACTTATAACCTGGCTATCTAAATTTGAAAATTTTAGTAGGTTGGTGGAAATCTTATTTATGTGTTGCTCAATGTCTTGCTCTTTGGCTTCCAATAATTTCAAGGTATCCTCTACTTCAGGTTCATTATTTAACTCCTGATGTATTAATCTTGTCCGCCCTTTAGGATCATTTAAATTCAGAATCAATTTCTCAATTTCGTTTTTCTCATTAAGCTTTTCAACCTTTTGACTCGCAATTTCTTTTAAATGCCTAAGGTATTCTTTTTTCTGTACACCCTCTTCACTGACTCTTTCCAATTGAGCTCTCAAAACACCACTGCTTTGATATTTCACTTGAGCCTGTTGAGCTGCTTTCAGATCTATATTTAATTTTTCAAGTTGCTTTATTAAAGCACGAATTTCAGCCTCAACTTCTGATAGACGATTTAACTCATTTAATTGATTTCTGATCCTATTCTGGATAATGGAAAAATCTTGTCTGTATCGTTCAAGTTGTACTCGCTGAATATCCAATAATGAGGATGTCTTCAGTGCATTTTTTGCTTCGGCTATTTGACCGTTGATTTTTTTCTTTTGCAATTCTAACTCGCGCATCCGCTTTTTTTCATTATTAACCTGCAATTTAAAATAAGTGTCTAATCGCTCTCCATCTTTCATGTTCAAACATCGCTGTGATAATAAAGGACACTTGCCCTCTTTAATTTCTGCAATCAACTGTTCTTCTTTTCGAACCGTTACCTTCATAGTTGCAATTTCCGCTATTAGGTGTTTTTCTGCATCTTCAAATTCAGGTAAGCGATGTGCAACCTTCTCGTAGCTCTCGCCCGAGAGAATTTCAGTCTCTAAGGTTTTAATCTCCCCTTTAATCTTCTCAAGATTTTCATTATCTTGTTTTAATTGAGCTTTACCAAGAATTAACTTTTCATAAATCACTTGAACTATCTTCAATTCAGTTTCAATGCTCTGTTTCTGGTTCTCTAACAATGGCAAGCTCTCGGCTATTTCCTTCAAAGATTCACCTTCCTCAATTGTTTGTGTGAGCTCTTTAAATTCCTGTCTAAGTTTTTGTAGCAATAATTCTTCTGGTGCGATTTTTGAACCCACCATAGATATTTCAGTCAACGCTTCAACTAATTCCCGCAAACGCTCTTCCAACTGAATTTGAGTCTTAACCAGGTCAGCTAATTCTCGTAACTCAATTTTATATTTTTCGATTTGTACCTGTTTTTCTTTTTGACTTTGTATGAGGATCTCAATTTTCACAGCCTCCTTCTCTGCAATAGCTAATTGTTGGCGAATAAAATCTCGCTCGGCCAACTGTGGCTCTAACTCCGATATTAGAGTTACGGCATGGTTATAGGCTTGATACCCCGAAGAGGCCATTGTTATGAGGTCGGATGCCCTCTCTGATGCCTGCACGCCCTCGAGCAGATTACCCCTTATTTTTACGAGACCTTCTAATTTAATTTTCAAGCTCTGCGTATCATTTTTGAGGATTTCAATTTGGATTGCCAGTTCGGTTAAGCGTTCTAACTCTCTTCGCACGAACTGAAGTTCTTTCTCAGCCTGACTCAACTCTTCCTTTAAGTTTTGATGCAAAGTATCCAAATGCTTTTTCTCTAAAAGGAGATCAGTTAACGGCGCAACTTCAGAGGTTAAGCGGGCGATTTCATTTTCTAAATCGGTCTCTTTGTTATCCAGCAATTTTACTAATGGGCGCACGGCTTCTGATGCCTTCTGATAATCCTCAACCCTTAATACACGATCAAAGCCAATTTTACGTTTAGCTGGCTGGTCTGCAAATTCCAACGTAAAGGTGCCTTGCGGAACCCCGATTGTAGAGGTAAATAAAGCTCGCAAATCGGTTCGGGAATCAATCCCCAAATGTTCTCGAATCCAATTTGTCACCTGTGATTTCTGTTCAACAAGTCGCCCTTTAGTGATTGGGTCAAAGACAAAGTATCCGGTCTGGGTATCTCTATAGACGGTGTATTCCCTGCCGTCTACCACTGAAACAAAGGTTATTCTGACCGCACCTTTCGTGGCACCTCTTTTCAAAAAGTCTTCTTTTTTATAGGGAAGGTAATCGAATAAAGCATAGGCGATAGATTCAATAATTGTGGTTTTGCCAGCTCCGTTTGGCCCGCTGATTGCCGTAATGCCGGGCTCAAAGTCATAGGTGACACTTTCATAATTCTTTATATTTTCTATCTCTACTTTGGTAATTAACATTTTAACCTGTTTTGAAATTATTTCCTGACCTATTTGGCATGAAATATTAACATCATTCTTGGCCATTTGTTATTAGCGTTTTATTGAATTCCGAGCCATCAAGTGTAAAGAGTTTGCCAAATTAATTAATCCCAGCTACTATCTCACGAATTTATTTTTGCCAATGATAAATAAGACTTAAAGTAAATTTTCAGAGGTCGGCGCGACGACAGTTGAAGTAAAAGGTGACCTAATTCGTAAATCATATTTTATAAAGGATATTGTCATTGGATTTTAAAATCCCAAGCGAATATATAGAATTCAAAAAGGCAGTAACCCAATTCTCCTTAGATAGACTTGCACCTCAGGCTCAGAAACTTGATGCTCGAGGTGAATTTAGCTGGGATAACTGGAAAGAGCTTTCCGGAATGGGATTACTTGGACTGCCCTTCCCTGAAAAATACGGAGGTAGTGATGCTTCTCCTCTGGCTACTTGTATCGCAATGGAAGCAATGGCTGCGGCTGGAGTTGATGCAGGTACGACTCTGGGTTGGGGCGCTCACACCATTCTTGCAGGGGTTCCAATTTGGTTATTAGGAAATGATTCACAAAAGGAAAAATACCTTCCAAAAATCTGTAGCGGGGAATGGGTCGGGGCTTTTGGTTTAACCGAACCTGCGAGTGGTTCAGATGCTGCGGCAATGCGGACTACGGCCGTGAAAAAGGGCGACCGGTGGATTTTAAACGGCTCAAAAATGTTCATCACCAATGCGCCGATAGCCAATATATTTATCATCTTCGCGTCAACGACCCCTGAAGCTAGAAATAGAGGCATCTCAACTTTTATTGTCGAGAGAACATTCCAAGGGTTTTCCATTGGTATAGATTTAAATAAAATGGGCAATCGTACCTCTGTAACCGCTGAATTATTTTTTGACCATTGTGAAGTTCCTGAAGAAAATCTTCTCGGTGCACAAGATTTGGGCTTCCTCGCAGTTGGTAAAGAAACCCTCGAATGGGAACGCAGTTGTATGATCGCGCCGGTTGTCGGAGGGCTGGAATATATACTTAAAGTTTGCTCTGATTATGCCAAAGAGCGTAAACAATTCGGAAAATCAATTAGCGAATTTCAAGCGATTCAACGAAAACTCGTAGATATGAAGATTGCCATTGAAGGTGCCAGATTACTGGTTTATAGAGTGGCTTGGATGAAGCAGCAAAGAATATCGGCAGCGCTCGAAGCAGCAATCGCTAAGCTCTGGGCCACGGAAGCCGCAGTAAGAGTTTCCAATCAGGCAGTGCAAATTTTTGGCGGCTATGGATATATTCAGGATAATCCGGTTGAACGCTTTTATAGGGATACCAAATTGGGTACGCTGGGGGCCGGAACCTCGGAAGTTCAAAATTTGATTATTGCCAGAGAACTGCTTAGAACATATTTGAAGGCAGCTACTCCCTAATTTCCAATTTGAGATTATAAAATAATTCCAATCTATTATTTCTATATCCTTCACCAGTTTGAATATTCGGTTAAAGAACTCTTCTCTCCCCTAAAGACAAGCGATAACATATCAGCTATCTTTAATAGGTTTTTATGAGGTTAGGAAGAGTAGAAAATAAAGCAAGATTAGCAATCGCGTTTTTTGTTTTAGCGTTACTTTTAATAATTGGCTTAAGTTTCAGTCTCTATTCTCAGGCAAGACAGGAATTAAATATTCAACGGCTTAATCAATTTAAGCTCGAAACCAACCTCCTCACCATCCTTCTTTCGCAATCAAATTTAGAGTTGACCAATACCACCTTAAAAGATATTTTGCTAAGAAATGGAATTAAGTCACAGGTGGCAATATATGATTCGGAAGGGGTTTTGATTTGCTCCAGCCTTGCGAGTGATCGGCTGAAGGAGCAAGGTCTGATACTAAAGCCTGAACTCCTTGATCCGCCTTTACATACTTCAACGAATTCACAACCGAAATTAAAGATATATACCGAGCGTGGCTATATCATTGCCCAATCCGAAGTTCTCAATAAATTTCGTTATCTCGTTTCTTACCCAGTGCAAGATGAAGCCTCCTCCTTTGCGTTTTATATCGTCAGTTACCAGATTGTCGCCTTAATCGTTGGATTAGGGCTTATCTATTTCCTTATTAGATGGTTGCTTCGTCCCTATCACCGAATGGTTAAGGCTGCTGAAGGTAGCCCTGTGCGTGCCGCCACAGATTCCAATGAAGGCGAGTTTGTCGTCAATACCTTTCAGGCGCTGATTAAACAATTTCAGGCCAAAGAGGTTGAGTTGGAAGCCTTGCACACGATCGAAAGGCGACGCGCAGAAAAATCCGAGAGATTCAATGAACGGTTGATCGTCAACATTCCAAGCGCCCTCGTGGCGATTGACTCCAGAGGAAATCTCACCTCAGTCAATATCCAAGCTCAAAGGTTGTTTAACTATACGTCCGGCTCAGGCTATCAAACCGGAGACCTGGACCTATCAAGCGTTGCCCAGGAGCTCAATTACCGAGCCTTTTTCAAGGCTTCACCTAAATTGATAGAGATGATTCATAACTGTATAACGACCGGCACGTCATATAAACGTGAAGAGGTTGAGATTAATAGCCCGACGCTCAAACGCCGAATCGGATTAAGTATCTCTCCCATTCTTGATTTATCTCAACATATTGAAGGAGCGCTCTGCATGATGACCGATATCACAGAGGTTTCTGAATTGAGAGAGCGGATTAAGCTACACGAAACCATGGCAAATCTCGGGGAAATGGCTGCCGGAATTGCTCATGAATTCAAAAATTCTTTAGCGACGATCCAAGGTTATGCGCAACTATTTGAGGCGCAAAGTGAAGGGCTCGCAACGGCAGATAACCGAATGAGAACCACTGAGGCATTAATCAAAGAGATTAGTCTATTATCACGACTGGTCACGGATTTTTTAAATTTTGCAAAACCCCAGAGCCTCACTCTCAGCCAGGTCAATTTGGATTCTCTTTTAGCAGATTGCATCGAGGAAGTGGCTCCACTTTTTCAGCAAAACCGTATCCAGCTTTTAGTTGAAGGAACATTTTCTGAAATTGCCGGCGATGAATTATTGCTCAAACGGGTTTTCCTCAATCTTTTAAGAAACGCAGCAGAAGCTATAGATTTTGATGCGCCGATAAAACAGGTTGAAATCATTGGTTCAACCGATGAAGGGCCAGGAAAACTTTATGCACATATAAGGATTCTGGATACCGGGAAAGGAATTTCCGATGAAGATCTACCGCATATCTTTATCCCCTTCTTTACAACCAAATCACGCGGTTATGGAATCGGGTTAGCCATTGTCCAAAAAATAATTGTGGCTCATGGCGGGGATGTCACGGTTGAAAGAAGTGACGCGACAGGAACGGTTTTCCATTGCCGTTTGCCCTTAAAAGCTTCACCGCTAAATATGGAAAAAGGGTTATAGATTGATTATAAAAGTTACGCCTTTGCAATTGCTCCGTGAGCAAACTTTGAAAATTGTTATGGAAAACCGTACGTTTTGCCAATTTCCTTCCCTATGTGGTGTATTGGCAAGATAATTGCTCATACCTAAATCCGGCTCTTCATATTGAGGTGGTATGGACGTAAAAAAAGAACAGAATAAAAAACCGAAATTACTCCGC
>JBIOWC010000322.1:0-7539 GCA_044868105.1 Blastocatellia bacterium | reverse complement strand
CACCCGGAACTATCAGGCATTCTCTTGACCATGGTCAACCAAGAAGGCCAGCCCCAAAATGGCTTCCTCCAAGCCCATGAAATTTATGACTTGAAATTACCGGCCGAGCTAATCGTGTTGAGCGCCTGCGAGACGGGCCTTGGCAAGGAAGTTAAAGGCGAAGGGCTGGTCGGATTAACCCGTGGCTTTATGTACGCAGGCGCCGCAAGGGTGCTGGCTTCTTTGTGGACCGTAGATGATGAGGCTACGGCTGAGTTGATGTATAAATTTTATCGAGGGGTTTTGAAAGAGGGGCTATCCCCTGCGGCAGCCCTCAGACAAGCTCAGGCTGCCATGTGGAAAGAAAAGCAATACGGCGCTCCGTACTACTGGGCGGCCTTCGTTCTGCAAGGAGAATGGAAGTAATCAATGATGCCAGAACACTCTTACTTAAAGGTTCTTTTACATAAAGTTTATTAATTGCTACAACCCCTCTCATAAATATCAACGCCCGCTGAGGAGGCGCGGTCAAAGACTGCGCCGCCTCGCCATACGGCGGTCTCTGGCCGCCTCTCAACCAGTTCAACATGTTTATGAGACTTGTTCTAACATTCGCAGTAGGCTTCTGCGGATCCCTCAAGCGAGCCCCGGCAAACCTCGCTCAATCAGCCAGGCCGCTAATTGAAAATGGCGTCGTGGGGTAAGCTGCTGCGGCTGCCCTATACTATGACAGGCTTTCCAAAGCCGGCCGGAATCCTTACTTGACTGGCGGCAACGCGAGTCGCGTTCTGGAATACAGGCCTATCGGATGACCCGATGGATCAATAACCAGACCGATGGCTCCGGTGCCATCAGACAGGTTAAAGGGGAATCCGGGCACCAGTGTCGCTCCCAGTTCCTTCGCTTTATTGCAGCTTGCCTGGAGGTCGCTCACCTGAACATAGACCACTCCATTGAAGGCACTGATCTTGCCTTCGGTAACTCTTAGCGTCCCGATGGCCACGCCGCTGGCGACGATCTCTACCGCCAGATCAGTTCCCTGCAGGGGGTTAAATTTCCAATCGAAGAGCTTGCCATAGAACTCCCTGGATTGAGGCAGGTTGGATGTGGTGAGGTCGAACCAGGCGATGCGGCCGGGACCGACGTCGGCTGGGAGCGACTTTGAAGGACGCACCTGAGACTGTCCGGTAACAAAAGTCAAAACCAAAGTTATCGCCAGAATCGTGTTTCGCATTCGTGTTCTCCTTATAGTCCATCTAACAGGAATTAGACCCTGAAAAATGGTTTATGATAAGACGAACTTGTGTCGCTTATCATAAGCTGTTTCTGTTGATAGGAATTTATTAGTTTGCCTATAAACAAACTTTGATTGGTGTTTTGCCCCGACAACAATGCTGATGTTGGATAACTCAGCTTGTAAACATTTCTGAATAATGAAATCAGCGCAATCATACGCGGATGCTTTTCATCTATCAAGCGCATAGAAAAAATGGTAATGGGTCAGATTGAAATTAGGGGAATGAAATTATTTGATCGTTAAAAGAACGGTGGTCTGTTGTCAGGGACAAGGTCATCTTCTGATGGGGCGGAAAAGACGGATGGCGATTTATCCGCCCCAGCCGATGGCGCTTTATCCGCCTTTTCCGTCTAATCCGAAGATAACTTTTTACTTGTCCAGAGATCACTGTTTACTGGTCGTTGGGCGGGACTTTACTTATTTAGCGCCAACCGCGGGCCAACCTATTTCTTCCTGACCCACTACTGAAAAAATGCCCGATTTATTTCTAGCCCCGCTTGAATGCTTTCCCGCACCGCGCTTTTACCGCTGCAGTCAGAAGACTGCAGCGCTTTGTCATTCTCGCCTACCACAAAAGAGGTATCTCACAGGCTGACATAAGTGGTAGCACAAAAACACTCGATCTCGTGACGCATTTCTTGCTGCGATCCGGCATCGTATGAGCATCGCGATGCCAATGAAAGACGGCAACCGATGAGCCGAAAACCAGGGTGTGCATCGCCGCCGTGGGTTTTTACAACGCTCCATCGGAAGGTAAGAAAAGAAAGACCGCTTGAGCCTAAGGGATAACCTCGGTTGACCTTCTGGTGAAGGCTATCTTGCAAGAAGGATGTCCGGTAGCAGTTTGAATGGGTTTCAGAATGGTTTATCATGTGAACCCTCATTCGTGATTGCCAGGCGCAGGGATTCTGTTCGAAGGAGGAACCCGGATGAAACGGAGCCTTGTCTTGCTGGATGTAGTTGCAACGGTAGCCGGTGTTGCCTTCACCGCGCCGCATCTCG
Organism: Blastocatellia bacterium; assembly: GCA_044868105.1. Taxonomy (GTDB): domain Bacteria; phylum Acidobacteriota; class Blastocatellia; order UBA7656; family UBA7656; genus JBFMDH01. The sequence continues at coordinate 5,261 of JBIOWC010000322.1, read as the reverse complement.
ACACCCTGATGTGCAGCATCGGCCCAATATCCACTGGAAGAGGTGGTTAAGGGGGCAATCGGATCGTCAGAATTGATGGAGTTCGTCCGCAACATTCCAAATTACGCCAGTGCTGTTGTGACCACAGAAGAGCTCGTTACCTGGATGGCTTCTCTCTAGACGGTCGCGGCAGTTCTAGATCTTGAAAGCGGCACAAACCGGGTAGATGTAGAGATTATTTTCATAAAGGAGATTAGATAATGACCGAACTAGAAAAACGACCATTAGACATGAAGCTCGAAGTCGTGGTGCTCAGCGTTTCCGACGTTGACCGCGCCAAAGCGTTCTATGAGAATCTCGGGTGGCGCCTCGACATTGACTACGACTCGGGCGAAGGCTTCCGCGCCATACAGTTTACGCCACACAACTCAGAAGCCTCGATCATCTTCGGCAAGGGAATCACGCCGGCCAAGCCCGGCTCAGCCGACAGTCTGACCCTCGCCGTGGACGACATTGACGCCGCCCGCAATGACCTCGTCGCTCGCGGCGTTGCAGTGAGCGAGGTCTTCCACTACGCCGGCGGCCCCTTCAACAACGCCGTGGAGAACCCGCGCGTCGGCGGGCGCGACCCTGAGGGCCGCTCCTATTACTCGTTCGCCTCGTTCGAAGACCCAGACGGCAACGGCTGGCTGCTTCAGGAGATCACGTCGCGATTTCCCGGCCGCGAGTGGCAGTTGACGCAAGCCTCGGACGTTGCATCCCTTGCAGCGCTCCTCCGCGAAACCGAAGAGCATCACGGCCAGTATGAGAAGACCCACGCCAAGCACCCCTGGTCGGACTGGTACGCGCCCTACCTGAGCGCGCGTCAGAACGGCAGCAGTCCGGAGGAAGCCGCCGCCGCCGCCGACCGTTACATGGACGAGGTCCATCATATTGGATGACGCTGTTTGCGTAGCCGCACTCTCCCGGTATATCTATCGCCGGGTGAGTGACCGTCTTCTATAGCGATCGCCGGAGGAGACCAACAGCCTGAGGTACTTGCAACGGCGACGTGAGTTGCTCAATTGTGCATGAATAAAAAGCTCGGCTATTTTTAGCCGGGCCCATGCTCCCCTGCTTTCTGCTTAACCTTCAGGCAGCACATTTGTTGAATGAAGGCAGCGAACGATTAAAATTGCAATCTACAGACAATCATTTTTGCAGACCTTAATAGGTAATCCCTGATGATGAATATAGAAGGGGTGCATTTCCGTGTGACCGCAATGTGATTGGACTTTTCCATTGCCCCGACAGCGCGAGGTTTTCCGTCCTCGGGTACCTGACGATACCCATCAGTTGCAACCAAAGATTGGTGTCCCCTTCCTTGATTTGCGTTAACGTTGCCCCGTTTTCAATCGGCTTAGTGTTTTGGCGCAGGTCATAAAAACCTGGGTTGTGAATACCGGCGAGCGTGCAAGCCTTCGACCATCCGTCAACCGTATTCAAAGCCTGACGACCGATAGCATAGAGAAGCCGGGTCTGCTTAGAGGTGGACGGGTTTTTATTTAATCAACTTGCCAATTGCCAGACCCCAGCTTATGATGCCGATACCTTTGCCGCGGCTGTCTATTTATCATTGCAATGCTAAGGAATGGATTAGGGATGATGATGGGTAACAGGGTACATATCTGCGCGACAATCGTGAATGATTTGTCTAATCAAGCTATTCACTACCCGTTGCCGATCCTGGCGCTTTCGGGTGAGGAGATGTTCTCTAAGGCTATTACCCTGACGCTTGAGGCACCCCCCGAGAGCCGTCGCGCTCTGATTGAACAACTTTTGGAAGAGATCGTCGCCATTGTTTCAGCAAATCCGGCGATGCGTCCCTGGACCTATAAGCGATATACCGGGAGCGACGGTTCGCGGATATTCGTAGGGGGAATCGGGCTATCCCTGGTGGTTGATATGGCGGGGCGATTGTGGCGCGGACGAACTTATGAGGATTTCGAGACCCACTATACCATTACCCAGACATCGTGCGAGGTTGAATCAATGACGCCGAAGTATGAGCAGATGCGCGAATACAAACATTGCTGAATCGAGTGAAGGCGGGGTTTGAGCGAGCAGGCAAATTTCTTGGCTAACAGCTAAATCTACCGGAGCCCGGAAAGTGAATCGTCATCCTATCAAATAGGTACCCTGATTTCGTTACTCACTTTCAGACAAAGTATACTTTATCAAATGGACTGAGCGTAGATTTGCTCAATCATCTAAACTGCTAATTGAAAAAGTCCTCGCGCGGTAAATCGCTGCGGCCGCCGTTTATCTCCCAGGCGTTAAAATAATTGTTAAGAGAGAGCCATAGGCCGGCGATTTTAGAGATTTTACGCTTTCAAGAGATTTTACGCTTTCAGATGAAGCGGGTCAGAAAAAGGGAGCTTTCCAAAAGCTCCCTTTTCGTTTCTGCCGCTCAACCGGGGTTAGCGCCTCAATATTACTTCTTGGTCACTGTCCAGGAGCCAGCATCTACTTCGCTCCCATCCCCCTTTTGCTTGACACTGTAGGTACCTTTAGCGGATTTTCCTTCTAACGATCCAGTCAAGGTAATCTCGTTTTCGCCGTTCGGGTCTTCAAACTTTACCGTCAGTTTTCCTGAAATTACTTCCACACTCTTAAACGAAACCGTATAACCGTCTCCCTGATCCGGCTTGGGCGAAATACTTCCCGCCAGCTTACCATCGGCGCTCTTTGAAAACGTCATCCCGACATGTCCGGTACTGCCCCCGTTCCAGGTGCCCTCCCAGGTGCCGACAAATGCATCCTTGTCATCCGTCCCGGAGAGAGCCTCAGGTGCAGCAAGGAGCACGAAACCAGCAATCAAGAGAATTGCTAAAAAAGCGGTCTGTAGTTGTCTGTACATATCATCTACCTCCGAATTCTTGCGGTCATGGCATTATCGGCTGGGCACACTTGGAAAATCAGCTTTACGTGCGTTCAGGGAAAATGTTTCAACCCCTGCGAGTTGATGGATTGCGATTGCCGGCCGGCCGGCGCGGCCTATCATCCGCTAGCCGTTGTCTTCTCCCACGATTGAGTTGATTGCCGCCAGGCGGCGCGGTCGAGGAATACGCCGTCGAGGATTACGCCGTCGAGGATTACGCCGTCGAGGAATACGCCTTGTTCTTGATGACCGTTGGGCCATCAAAGGGTTAGCGCAGGTATTTGTTGAAAAATTCGAGGGTGCGTGTCCATGCTAGTTTGGCAGCGGTTTCGTCGTAACGCGGCGTTGTATCGTTGTGGAAGCCGTGCTGTTTGCCCTCGTACATATATACCGTGTACACCTTGTTGTTGGCTTTCAGCGCCGTTTCATAGGCTGCGATGCCTGCATTGATGCCCTGGTCATTGCCGGCATAATGAAGCAACAACGGCGCGGCAATCTTTGGCACATCATCGGCGCCGGCCTGGCGACCGTAGAAGGCAACTCCGGCATTCAGATCTTTGCCGAGCCGCACGGCTAATTGATTGACCATCCCGCCGCCAAAACAGAATCCGACGGCGCCCAGTTTGCCCTTGGAATCGGGACGCGCCTTGAGCCACTTGGCGGCGGCGACGAAATCTTCGGTCATCTTCTTTCCATCCACCGTGCGAAAGGCGGCGGCGCCTTTCTCATCGCTGCCCGGATAACCCCCGACCGAGGTCAGACCATCGGGCGCAAAGGCCATGAAATTGGCGAGCGCGAGGCGACGCGCGACGTCTTCGATATAAGGATTGAGGCCGCGGTTTTCGTGAATCACCAGGACGACCGGCAGTTTCCCGTTTTTTGCCGGGCGCGCCAGATAACCTTTGATTGAGCCGTTTCCGGCGGGCGATGGCACAGTTTCATAACCTACCTTGATGCGTTTGTCATCCGGCGGCACCTGCTGCGCCCAGGCATAATTCGGCGTCAGGCTCTCAAAAATCGCCATCGCCGTCAGCCCGCCAGTCGCGAACTTGCCGAGACCATTAAGGAAAGTACGGCGGTCGATGTCGCCGTGTTGATACTCGTGAAACAGATCTAATAACTCCTGCGGATAATCGGATGCGCTCTTTCGTTCCATTCTTCCTCCTTGCTGCGCATTTTATAATCGGACAGGAAATCTATCCAGCAAAAAGCTATGAAAAGCGCTAGTCAAGTAAATTCAATTGCTACCCATTAAAATGCCCGGCCGAATGCTTGTCCTCACCCGGCTTTCTGCGGTTCAGGGCCTCGAGGGCCAGCAGTTTCATCCATCATCTGCGTAGGTTTTCCGGTGTCAGGCTCTGTCCTTATCTTGGAATTTTCTAATGCCAGGTTTTTGCATTGCAGGCAATCGGCATACTCGACCGACGCTTTGAGGTCGCGACGGTTTTCCACATCTACAAAGATAAAGCTATCGTCCTGGTGATAGTGCCCGCATAGCGGGGCGATTAGGCTCGCTTTATTTGAGGTGTCCAGATGTATCATGGGGGTTTCTCCTTGTTTTTGTGCAGCCTTGGCAAGCCGGCTGGCGCCGGTTGATGGGCGTCCACCCCGTACCCTCGGCAACCGGAGCCTGCTATACCTTTTACGATTATGTCATAGTAAAACATATCATATAATATTATTTGCTATGATGCAAGTTGAATGAAAAATTGCTACAGGGGTTGATTTGAAAATCTGCATTGAAGCTTCGCCGCGGGCGCTTAGAGGGAATTCAGCCGATAACAAAATGTTGCCGGCCGTATTCAAAACCCGCTTGACGTGTATTATTCAATAGCAGATGATTGTATTCTGTGGGAGAGCAAACGAAGATGAAAACAGATCAACTCTTACTCAGACCTTCCATACAGCTACTTGAACGGCTGGACGCTTGTGTTGAGCATTACGGCAAGCGCAGCCGCAATGAGATAGCCGTAGAGGTGCTTGAACGGTATCTGCCGCTTTGGGAAGCGGCCGAACAGGCAAAACACGCGGTCATCAACCAACATTTAGATGGGGTTGATACCTCAGGGGTGTACAGTCGCGGGAGCGGCAAAAAGAAGGGGGAGATTGGGAAGGTATTAAAAGATGCTCAATCTCGAAAAGCAAAAAGGCAATGATAGATTTCTAGTTGAACGCTTTAGCCAATGGATTCCGGGCTGGAACAAACGCCAGCTGACGCTCGATGATCTGGGCAACATCTGCGACGACTGCGGGATTGCAATTGTCGAGATGCCGCTTGAAGACGATGGCTATGCGGTTTGGCTGGAGGCCGACCCCTTTGTCTACATCAACTCGCAGTTACCTTATTCGGAACAGGTCATTA
>JBIOWC010000321.1:0-6319 GCA_044868105.1 Blastocatellia bacterium | reverse complement strand
GCAGGATCATTAATAGTAAACTCATCAAAAAAAATCGCACGAATGAATGTTTCTTCTTCGCCATAATTCTCCTCATCAATTCAAGTAACTCACCATCTTGACTATGCAAACTTTGCGCCCGTGATTTCATTTCTTGCGTCTTTAATCTTTACCTATGCGATAAATCTCAAACCCCGGATGACAAGTTTTGTAGAGGAAAACTTAAATGTTCAAATCCCAAGGATTAGTTTTTTAAGTGAAATAAAGCCGCCCAAAAGCCCTGAGCTTTCTTCTACGGTCTTTTAATTGCTATGAAAAGCAACGGACTCTCAGGAAGTATTAAACTGGTACAAGGGTGAAGGGAGAATTAAGTATGAAAAGGCTGCATTCGGACGTTAACTCGGTGCTGCTTTATAAAAGTTTTAAAAGTGGATTTACATTTGGATAGGAGAATCTGTTCTTGAAAACAAGTGTTCTTGGAACCCCTTCTCAGCCAGCGCTACAACCCCCGAAACGACGCTCTGCTTTTTGGTGGATCCGGTGGGTGCCTGCAGCGATTTTTATCATTATAATTTTTGAACTCTTGTTTATCGTCGGCAGCGTTGTGCTGGTTCCGGTGCTGGTATCTTTCGCCTTAGCCTACTTGCTTCATCCTGTCTCTTCTTATTTTGAACGACGCGGCGTACCTCATTCGCCATCGCCATTTTTTACGCTATTACTGATAACTCTGACTTTCATTATTTTTTTACTGTTCGTAGTCCCTGATTTATGGCAGGAAAGTTTAACTGCCGGGCAGAAAATTGCCACGCATTTTACGCCGGAAAACGCCGTTCGATACAGAACCTCTATACGCCGTTATTCGCCGGTGCTCGACAATGTTATCGGCGAACGAATTGAACAATTTTTCCGCAAGCCTTCGGATGTCATTGGCTCACCCAGCACCTGGTTTGCGGGCGGCTTATCCAATTTTCTGGCAACTGCAACCGCTTCTTTTGACATCTTCCTCGTACCTTTTTTTGTTTATTACCTGTTGGTTGACTTTCGCGCTTGGCGCGACGCATCTGAAGACCTAATCCCGCCGCGATTTCGTCAGACGTTCAGCCGACTCTTTGATGAAGTGGGGCGCATCTTACAATCTTATGTGCGCGGGCAATTACTTATTGCGGTCATCATGGGCGCATTATATGCGATTGGTTTTTTGCCGTTAAGAGTACCGGCGTGGGCCGGAATCGCCACACTTGCCGGGTTGTTAAATTTAGTTCCCTACATTGGAACACTCTTTGGGCTTGTTCTGGCAACCGTTTTTACTCTGGCTGACGGAGGTGGGTTTTGGAGAGTGGCCGGCGTCATCTGCTTGTTTGCTATTGTTCAAGGCATCGAGGGCTATTACCTTACGCCGAAAATACTGGGAGAGCGTTTGCGTCTACATCCTATGGCTGTTTTGCTCGGTATTCTCGTCGGTGGGAAATTATTCGGACTTCTCGGCATTATACTCGCCGTGCCGAGCCTTGCCGTGGCAAAAGTGTTTTTGATGTTTTTAAGAGAACTCTATAAAGGTTCATATTTTTATCATAAAGGTGATATCAAGCCGCACGAGGCTCCCAACGAAGTCTTAGAAGAGCGTCTCGCTGAGGCTGCCGACAATGTTCTGGTTGAACAGATTAAGGCGGAAACCGGCGATGAATTGCTGGCCTCCGATGAAAAGGATGAGCGATTAGCCGCTGAAGGCGTTCAATAACCCGACTTGCCTGGAATTTCTTCATCAATTTCTGCGGCAATTGTTAATGAGATTGAGACCCGCGAGAAGACCCTATTAGAAACCTCCCATCAAAGTGTGAGTGATAATGCGAACAGTTCAGCGCGAAATACCGCACCCGAAGTTCATGAGTCTGTTTTTTACATAATATTATCGCGACTTTTGCCATATATTTGGTCGGCACAATGCTTGCTTTTTATTGGTTGAGGAAGACTAGTTGCGTAATTTTTTAATAAGGAGTTGAAATGTCTGCGCCCTTTCATAACTTAAAACATGAACACCGAGTCATCGAACAGGCCTTGCGTGCGCTTGAAGGAATTTGCTTACTCCTGCAAACCAACACTGAGGTGCCGATTGAAGATATCTCGCAATTGGTAGAATTCATCAGTCGCTATGCCAATAGTTTTCATCACGTCAAAGAGGAGAAATATCTTTTCCCGGCCCTGGAGAAACAGGGATTTTCCTGGGAAGGGGGTGCGCTCGGCAAGATTGAACGCGAACACGAAATTGAGCGCGACTTGGTGCGCAAATTAGAAAATAGTGTTGAAGAGTTACAAATAAATAGTTTCATAGCAGTCGAGCTGTTCATTGATGCCGCACACCGGTATATCAAACATCTTCTCGGACACATGAACCACGAAGACGCATTATTGTTTAGACTCGCAGAAGAGATGATGGAGAGTAAGGACAAAGAAAAGCTCTTCGAAGAGTTTAAGCAGGCTGAAGATGAAATCGGTAAAGATGCCCTCAAACACTATGAAACCCTTGCTGCTTCGCTGGAAGAAAAATGGGCGATATGAACGATGTTTATTGCCGTTCAACTTTCTCTATTGAGCGAGCTTGAGCAGAGCTGTAGCCACGGTTTACCTACCGGAAAAATCTAACTAAACCTTACATAATAAAAACTTACTCCGGCTTTATAACTCTTTTAGAACTTTTTTATCCGGCCTTAAAGACTTAAATACCGGCCTGCATTAAGGTGCTTGCTGAGAAAGGAGTTTCACATGAATGAAAAGAAAAGTTTATTAAATAACCAGCTATCGCAAAAACTCGGTAAGCACGCAATTGTAATAGGCGGAAGTATAGCCGGACTTCTTACGGCGCGTGTGTTGAGCGATTATTTTGATATTGTCACCTTGATTGAGCGCGATCAATTTCCGGAATCCCACGAAAATCGTAAGGGCGTTCCGCAAGGTCGTCACGCTCACGGCTTACTCGCCAAAGGTCGTGAGATTATTTCGCGTCTATTCCCTGATATTATTTCCGATTTGGTTGCCGGCGGAGCCACGCTTGTTGATATGGCCGAAGATATGATGTGGTATCACTTTGGTGGCAAAAAAACTCGTATGCCAACAGGCATTGTTGGTCCGATTATGAGCCGCCCGTTTCTCGAATCCCAAATCCGCCGGCGCGTTCTGGCGCTAAATAATATTATTTGTATTCAAGCCTGTGACGTTCGAGAACTCGTCACCACGGCTGAGGGGTCCCGCATCAGCGGTATCATCATTAAATCCTGTATTGGAATTGCGAGTGCACGAACGCTTCATGCCGATTTGATTGTTGATGCCAGCGGGCGCGGTTCTCAATCGCCGAACTGGCTTGAAGCGTTGGGTTATACACGACCTGAAGAAAGTTCAATCAAGATGAATGCCGGATACACCAGTCGCATGTATCGCCGCAAACCCGAAGACACGCAAGACGCTAAATCATTTTTCATCCTGCCGGAGCCACCTCGCGAAACCCGTATGGGAGGCGCTTTTGCGGTTGAGGGAGAGCGCTGGCATATATCGCTTGGCGGTTGGCTTGGCGACCACGCGCCTGCTGATGACCAAGGGTTTCTCGAATTTGCGCGCTCGCTTCCGTCGCCGGAAATTTACAACATCATTAAACATCGAGAACCTTTAACCGATTTTTCAGTTCATAAATTCCCTGCAAATCAACGACGATTTTACGAAAAGATGAAGCGATTTCCAGAAGGTTACCTGGTAATCGGTGATGCGATTTGTAGTTTCAATCCGATTTACGGACAAGGCATGTCCATCAGCGCGATGGAGGCAGATATTTTAGACAGGCTTTTGAAAAATCGAAAAAATCTTCAAGGCTTGTGGAAAAAATTCTTCAAGCAAAGTGCAAAAGTTGTAGAGGTCGCGTGGACCCTATCGGCCTCTGAAGACTTTCGTTATCCAGAGGTCAAAGGCAAAAAACCTATTGGCACGGGTTTCATTAATTGGTATATGGGAAGACTTCATCGCGCGGCGACCCGTGACCCGGAAGTTTGCCGAGCCTTTTTCCAAATGATGAATTTGCTTGAGCCGCCAACCCTGGCATTCGCTCCTCAAATTGTTTTCCGTGTGATGAAAAGCAGTTTTAAGCGGCCACAAACCAAGTCCGATATTTCTATGCGACCGGCACAGGCACAAGATTAAAAATTGCGATTTCCTAACCAGTTTTCAATCATTAAGCCCGCCTTGCTTTTGTTCACCTAACGGGAATAGCAAGGCGGGCTTAATGTGCTTTATTTTTTCATTCACCGGTGAGGCTAAAAAGCCTGTTGATAAGCTTGGTCTTAAGCTTCGACATTGGTTTCGTAATCCACAACCAATTTAATTTGTCCGCATTGTGTGCAAGCCAGTACATCAACAAATCGTTCTTCGTTTTCATCAGGAAAAAGAATGGTGACTTCTTTGTTGGCGAATAAATTTCCCACGCGCATCTTGCCGCCACAAACTGTACAGGTTGCCTGGGCTTCAACCTTCCCGTTTTCCTGTTGAAATGGGGTCGCAGCTTTATTACCGGCATTCTCGTCTTCGAGATATATTCCGCGTTTGTTGAGTTCCTCTTCAGCAAAGCGTAAAGCCGTTTCGTGATAATCTTCATAGTCTTCGCAGACTATCTTTAACAATTCTTCATCGGACATTTGCGAAAAGCGCTCTTTAAGCACTCTCTGCTGTTCATCTCCTCCCCACATAATCGCTCCTTTCAAGATGATAAATCGCCGAGCAGATATTGTAGCAGCGCAATCGCGGCAACCGCTGCGGTCTCCGTTCGGAGTATGCGCCGACCTAGAGAAACGCCTTTACAAGCGTGGTAGTTGAATAGCTGAATCTCTTTATCACTCCATCCCCCTTCCGGTCCAATCATCGCCATCACCTGTTGTTTAGTGTTGAATGAATTCAACGAAGCTTCAAGTTTCGCGCCGCCACGTTCATTGAAATAAATTATCTCACCTTCTCTACCCAGTAATTCAAGGACAGCTTCAATAGAGACGGGTAAAGTAATCTCAACTATTTTACGCCGACCTGATTGTTTCAAGGCTTCAAGCGAGATACGTTGCCAGCGGTCTAACCGTTTGCCAGCTTGTTCAACGTTTAATTTTATATCGGTACGCTCGGTCATTAACGGGACAACACGGCTTACGCCCAGTTCGGTTGCTTTTTGAATAATGAAATCAAATTTCTCGCCTTTTGCCAGTGCTTGCACCAAAGTGAGTTGAAGTGGCGATTCAACGGAGTCATTCAATTTTTCTATAATTTCAACAACTGCGAGTTTGTTCTCTATTGCAGCGAATTTGCAACGATATTCATTGTCACATCCGTCAAATACAAAAATTTCCTCGCCAATTGTTAATCTAAGTACGCGAAGCAAATGATGGGATTCATCCGGCGAAAGCGTAATCGAATTGTTATTGCGGGCCTTGGGTGGAGCATAAAATCTGCGACGTTGCATTAATTCTTACCTCTTCGAGCAATCAGCATTGACCATTCGCCAGCTTCACCGCGTTCGATTATTTTTAACTCTGCTTGCAGCAGGCTTTGTTCAACATCTTCCTGCAACACGGTCAAAATTCCTGAAAGAATCAATACGCCTGTTGCACTCAAACAAGCTACCAGGTCAGGCATTAATGCAATAATGACTTCGGCGGTCAGGTTGGCAACGACCATATCAAATGCACGACCTGCAAAGTCTCGTGGTTGTCCTTCCTTGACTTCAATCGCCTTCTCGACCTGGTTGATTTTTATATTTTCTTTGGCGATGGTGATGGCAAGCGGATCTATATCAATTGCCATCACCAGTGAATCACTCGCAAGCCGTGCGGCGCCGATTGCCAGAATGCCTGTACCGGTGCCGATATCAATCATCGTTCCGCCATGCCAGTGTCTCTCAAGCGCTTCCAAACAAAGTCGAGTTGTTTCATGAGTGCCGGTGCCGAAAGCCATCCCCGGATCAATTTGAATAACCGCACGCCCGTTTGTGGTTTCAGCTAATTTCCAGGAAGGCGCGACCAGCAAATGCTTGCCAATCTCGATTGCTTCAAACCCCTCTTTCCATTTTTGCATCCAGTCCTGATCGGCAATTTCCGAAAGACTGATGTGATATAGCGAATTTAACATTCCGGCGCGCGCAAATTCAGCTTCGACCTGTTGCGCTAAATCTTCAGGTTTTAAGTTTTCATCAAAATAAGCGCCGAGTTTTATACTCCTTTCATCTTCTTCAAGGGTAACCGTTCCTGTTGCCCCTAAATCAAAAAGTATCGTATTGCTAATGTCTTCTGCATCTATCGCAATCTTTACGCTTAAAAGATGC
>JBIOWC010000320.1:0-8213 GCA_044868105.1 Blastocatellia bacterium | reverse complement strand
CAATCCCCATAAACCGGCACACTGCCGCTCGGCCCATATTGCACCTGAATGTCTGCGTTACCGAGCGTGTTGCTGTTTCTGAGATAAAAGGTTCTCTCCGCCGCGGTATAAACGCCCAGGGTATCCGTACCGGCAATCAGTTGCAATTCCAGAGCGGGGAGCGCCATGACAATTCCAAATCCTGAATCGCGGTCAATGCCGGCCGGATCAACGTCAAGCGTGGTCTCCGACAATATCGAGCGAATTTGTAGAGCGCCACCTGCCGGTCGGAATTGTTTCAACAAGGCAGCCACCGCTCCGGCGTGCGCCGCCGCTGCCGAGGTGCCAAAGAAGGGATTTAAGCCTGACGCTGGCGGCAAGGTTGTCGCCACGCCATCCGCCGCCGCGATGTCCGGCTTTTGCCGAACCACGCCGCCGCCGGTGGCAAACAACACATTGCCCGGCGTTATCGCCAGGCCGTTGGCGTTATAGAAGATTCGTCGTGTTCCGTCGGAACTGAAGGGTTCAACCGGATTGACATCGCCGCCAACGAAGGGGCCAAAGCTTGCCGTTGCCACGTCCACAGCGGCTACGCAAAAAGCATCCATCGCACAGGCATGCCCTCTGACTTGACCAGACGTGGCAAGCGATAATCTTGCGCGACCGGTGCTCAGGTGTAAGGCGCGCGCCGCGCCGCTGAATTTCACGATGGCAATCTTCTCTCCGACGTTGAGCGAGCCGATGGTTTCATAGGGGTCTTGCGTTCCTGTTTGATCGCTATTGGAAGCGCGCAAAATGCTGGTTCCTGCGGCGTTGAGAACGTACACATCATAATCGTTTGCCGACCCGGCCAGCGGATCTGACCACATCATATCCAGGCGGCGTGAACTGCCGCCGGGGTTGACCGTATTCAAGGTCACGCCGGTGCTGAACTCATGCAAGCGCCCGAGGTTATTTGCGCCGCTTATCAAATCAACGCCGGAATCCTTGAAGTCGCCTTCCCAAACCCCCGACGTGCCGTTGGTGAGGTTGCCGGCATCACCCGCCGACGAGAAATACAACGCCCCAGCGTTCGTCACGCGGTTTACAGCTTGCGCAATCAGGTCATCCTGAAACGGCGACTCATCTACATAAAAGACATCGTCAATGATGATGTCGCAACCGCTATCGCGCAAAGCTTGAATGTTGTCGGCAAAGCCCGCGGCTCCGATTGTGCCGGTGGCAAAATAGAGTTGGGCGCCGGGGGCAAGGTCGTGAATGATCTGCAACATCGCTCGCCCTCGGTCAACGCCGCCAAAACTAAAATCCTGCAAAACGGTGACCGGCGTGGTAAAACCGTTGGGATTGCCGACTCCTGGCAAATCGCCCGACATCACATTTAACTCGGCGCCGCCTTGATTATTGTAGCTATCAGAGAGCACGCCGATTTTTACCCCCGCGCCGTTCACGCCAAACATCGCCCGCGCCGCTGCGGCTGCATGAGCCGTGTCGCCGGCCGAAGTCACCGAGCCAATATGAGGAACGGGGTTGGGATTATTTTGCGGTGTCACTGCGCGCATGGCTTGCGGAAGTTGGGCGCGTACGCCGCTCGCGCGCGCCGCAAAAGCGCGCGACTCAACGGCTCGCATTGCGAGTTCTTCTTTCGTGGCGCCCGCTGTCTGCGCTTCAACGGCGCGGCTAATCGCGCGGATATTTTTTGAAGCAGCTAAAGACTCCAACTGCGCGAGCGGGAGACGCGCCCGAATTGCATCGTACTGCCTGAAGGCCAGTATATCTTCGGCGCCGGCCGCTTTCAGTTGCTCAAGCAAAGCGTCGGTGACCATTGCCGTCATATCAACCAGCACTTTGCCGTTGGCTTCGAGTTTGACATCGGGTTGCAAATCGGGAACATTCGCCGCGATGGCTTCTCCCCGATTCATTTTGATAGCGGCAAGCAAATTAGAATCTATCTTCCGCTGTTCGAGCGAGCGCCCTCGTTTTGCTTCAGTCAACGAGCGCATCTGGTTTAACACGCTGTCGCTCAGTTGGCCGCCGGTCTCCTGCGCCGCAACAACCCTGCGCATCGGGTTGGGTAATAGGTTTAAGGTCATAATGGCGAGAGCCGTAAATGAAATCGCCATTAACCGGGGTAATGATTTCTTATTCGCGCGATGGGCTCGCGGGAAAGAATGCAATGATTTATCTCTTATCACTTTCAAGACCTCCAAAGGAATGTCTTAAGGGCTATTAACCGAAAGACTGTCTAAGACAGGTATACCGATATTCCACTGACAGGTATACTCAGGGCATTGAATTGAACGCCCTACACGGAATGCCTGTTGGATTGGAAATCTAAGCAGGTTGAGCGCTAACTACTGCTGGTGTTTTACCTTATTTTTACTCTTACCGCAAGGAACGACTCGTCGCTGTCTGGAACCCTGATGCTGGGCTTTGGCGGGATGCTCTTTGAGGAAGCTGTAAGGGTGCGAGGTTTCAAGCAAAAGCAACGAGAAGAGGTCGTAAGGGTGAGCGGGCTCAGCAAAAATCAACGAGAGGCAGTAAGGGTAAGCGGGCTCAGGGAAAATCCACGAGTCGGGTGACCACCTTGGAGTTTCCCCGCTGATCATGCTGAAGGAGCCGATCAACGCAGATGCTTGACCCTCACCATCAACGCATATGCTTGATTATTAAAAATCCGTGTGAACCAGCCGTCTCCGCCCAATCAGCGGGGAAGCTACCCCCCGGTCGCCAGCCTGATGGTTTTCCACCACGAGCCTTGCCCCCTGCGCCCACCTGATTCGATTTAGATTCGCCAGGCGCGCACTGCTTTAAGTAAAGCTAAAACTCAACAGGCAAAAACAGCGCGAGCGGATTATCTAAAAGATTAATCCGCTCGCTTGCCGTTTTTCACTTATGCGCTGCAAAAAGCCTTAGCTTTTCGCCGTTTCAAACCAACCCATCAGCCACGCTCGTCAGGGCAATTACAGTGAATCATAATCACCGACAAACGCATTCGCCCCCGCCGGGCCATACTGAATTTGGATATCGGCATTGCCGATGGTGTTACTGTTTCTCAGGTAGAACGTGCGGGTGCTGGTTTCATAAACGCCAATCGTTGTTGAACTGTTGCCGTCAAAATCTCCGACCACCGGTACACTACCGGGCGGACCATATTGAATCTGGATGTCGGCATTGCCGATGGTGTTGCTGTTTCTCAAATAAAAGGTCCGCGTGCTGGTTTCATAAACCCCGATGGTCGTCGTGCCGTCGGCATCCCAATCGCCAGCCACTGGCACACTGTTTGGCGGGCCATACTGAAGTTGAATGTCGGCATTGCCGATGGTGTTGCTGTTACGCAGATAAAAGGTCCGGGTGGCGGTTTCATAGACACCAATGGTATCGGTGCCATCGCCGTTCCAGTCGCCGACTATCGGCACACTACCGGGCGGACCATATTGAATCTGGATATCGGCATTGCCCGGTGAGTTGCTATTTCGCAGATAAAAGGTCCGCGTCGCCGGGTCATAGACCCCGATGGTATCTATGCCGTCGCCATTCCAGTCGCCAACAATCGGAATAACATTGTTAGGTCCATACTGGATGGTGAAATCAGCATTGCCGATGGTGTTGCTGTTACGCAGATAAAAGGTCCGGCTTGCAGGGTCGTAAACTCCCAGGGTGTCGGTGCCGGTCATGATGGTTGAGATGATATTGATGTTGACATTGGAAATGTCGAAGAAGATGTTGCCGACGGCTTCAACTTTGACGCGCCCCGTTGTTGTGGACAGATTGGGAACCGTAATCACTTCGCTGCCATCATTGGGGGTGCTGGCTGCAAGCACTGTCGGAAAGGTATTGCCGCCATCGGTCGAAAGGGTGATTTTGACATTCGCGCAATTAATCGGCGCCGCCGAAGTATTAGCGACGCTCCAGGCAACGGTTTGCTGGGTTCCACCATTCCAGGTCACATTGATATTGGGCTGGGTGACCAGAAAAGGTCCGGCGTTGGCGTTGACCACGACCTGTGTAGTCGCCGTGTTGATGCCGCCACCACTGGCGCGGTTGTCACGCACGGTTACTTGAAAGTTCATCGTGCGATTCATTGAAGGCAATACTTCGCCAATCGTCGTCGTATTGTTCAGGATGTCAGAAAGTTTTGGAAAGGTGCGCGAACTGCTAGCTGTCGGACTGAAGGAACGAAAGATTGGGCGGGCCACGCCATCGCCATCGGTATCGGGTGGCGAAGATGAGCCGAGATCATACTCTTCCCAACAATAGGTCAAGGCATCGCCATTCAGGTCACTGCCCGTCGCGGTCAAGGTAAACGGCGTGCCTTTCGGAATCGTCACACTCGACCCGACGCTGACGGTCGGCGTCGCGTTTCCGGTGCTGGTCTCCACGTCGCAGGCATTGCCAGCGATAAAATTGGCAATCTCTTCCAGACTCTTCACGTGAAAATAGTCATTGCTGTGAAGTTGAACATTCTGCGAGCCGCAGATACCCGCATAGGCCATAATCGTCGTGCCGCTGCCGGGCTCATAAGCCGCCACCGACGAACGGTTGCCGCCGCCGCAGTTTGAAACTGTGCCATTAAAGGTATGTCGGCCGCCGAATTGATGACCCATCTCGTGCGCGACATAATCAATATCAAAGCCGTCGCCGACGGGCGCGGAGTTGCCGGTCACGCCGCGAGCTTTATTGGTCACAGAACAGACAACGCCAAGACCGGCAACGCCGCCGCCGCCGGTGCTGAATACATGCCCGATGTCATAGTTGGCATTGCCAATGACCGAATCCAGATTCGATTGATTCTGCCCCAACATCGTCGAGCCGTTGCTGTTCGTGTAAGGGTCCGTCGTAGGGTTCGTATAAATGATCGAAGTTTCATTGGCAATCATCACCATACGCACCGCCACATCATGCTCATAAACGGCATTGACGCGGTTCATGGTCGTGGTCATTGCCGCCAGCGCCGCGTTGACCGTTCCCCCTTGAAATGTCGTGTATTCACCCGTCGCCGCCAGGGCCAGCCGGTAGGTTCGCAAAACCGTTCCATTAATCACCTGAGGAATCGGTTCACCAGTGGCTTTCGAGGCTTTGTCATCGTCTGAAAAATAGCAACGAAATTGCTTGGTATCGTTTTGGTAGTCGCTTTTGTAGTAAACGATCTAATTTTCTGTATCGTTTTTGGAGTAAGGATCTATGTAAACCGTGCCGCGTTCCGAAAGCACGATGGCATGAAACCCTGCGGGCGTGAAATCAAAGCGAATCGTGGCGGCAGGGTCATCAAGGCCCTGCCCACGATAGGTTTTGATATCCGGATACTGGGCAGCAAGCGGCGCTTGCATAATCGGAGACTCTTCGATACGAAAGCTTGCAAACGAACCATCGGGCATCGGTAAGGCAACCGTCAAGCTATTAGTCTTGGCTTCTTCGGTAAACTCTAAAGGCGCCTTGCCGAGCGCTTGCCTGAACCCTTCTTCATTGACCTGCGCAAGGCGGTAGGTTTGCGGAATGATTTGTCTTTCACCCTTTGCCACCAATGACGACTCGTCAATAAACTGCCAGAAGCCGTCCGTCAATGGAGCTTGGTTTTGCAAGAAGGCCTGCGCCCGAGGCGCAACGACGCTCATCACAACACAGAAAAACGCGAAGAGTCCATATATCAAGGCATAAAAAGCCCTGTGTCCTAAAAAACCGGATTTCTTACTCATATTGATTCTTTGATTCTCCCCAAGGTTTTAATTCATTTTGCCTGTTGCCATTCAAAGCAAACCCCAGCCATTACTCCTCGAATCAGATTCGTCGTGAGGTTTTCAAATTCGATTACGTAATGAGACAGAGGGGCTGTTTGAATATTTACAAGGCATCAAGTGTCTGACGCTTTGGCAAACCTGTCAAGCGTTTATTGCCCATCCCAGTTACCCGCCAAAGGCTTGGCTCCGGCTGGTCCGTAGTTGATTGTCAGATCGGCAAATCCGTTCGCGTTGATGTTACGCAAATAGAAGGTCTGATTGCTTGGGTCATAGACCCCGATGGTCGTCGTGCCGTTGCCATCCCAATCGCCAACTACCGGCAAAGCGCCTGCTGGGCCATATTGAATCTGGATATTGGCATTGCCCGGTGAGTTGCTGTTTCTCAAATAGAAGGTCTGCGTCGCCGGGCCATAGACCCCGATAGTCGTCACCCCATCGCCATCCCAATCGCCAACCACAGGGATCGCGCCCGCCGGCCCGTATTGAATGACGAGGTCTGCGAAGCCCTGGTTGTTGGTATTGCGCAAATAGAAGGTCTGATTGCTTGGGTCATAGACCCCGATGGTCGTCGTGCCGTTGCCGTTCCAATCGCCGGCTATCGGAATTGCGCCCGCCGGCCCATATTTGATTATATAGTTAGCGAAGCCGAAGGTATTGCTGTCGCGCAGATAGAAGGTCTGATTTGTCGGGTCATAGACGCCCAGCGTAGTTGTGCCGTTGCCGTCCCAATCGCCAACCACAGGGGTCGCGCCCGCCGGGCCATATGGAATCACCAGGTCAGCAACTCCCATTGAGTTGGTGTTGCGCAGATAGAAGGTCTGATTGCTCGGGAAATAGACGCCGATGGTCTCGGTCGAGAGGATGCTGGTATTTAAGAGAATGGAAACGCTGTTGCCAGCTTGATTGGCGACCGCAAGATCGGGTTTGCTATCGTTATTAAAATTGCCTGTTGCCACAAAGAAGGGATCGCTGCCGGTTTCAAAATCGGTCCTGGGTCCAAAAGTTCCGCTGCCAGTGCCCTGTAAACTTGAGACCGTGTCACTACTGAAGTTCGTCGCTACCAAATCGAGAAAACCATCACCATTGAAATCGGCGGCTGCGACAGAGAAAGGATTGCTGGTCGTCGCAAAATCGGTCTTCGCGCCAAAACTGCCCGTACCGGTGCCGAGGAGAATGGAGACGCTGGCGCCACCGGAATTCGCCGTCACTAAATCGAGCTTGTCATCATTATTGAAATCGCCGGTTATCACCGAGAAAGGATTAATGCCGGTCGCAAAATCGGTCTTCGCGCCGAAGCTGCCGGTGCCGGTGCCTAAAAGTACTGAGACGCTGTTGCTGCCGAGATTCGCCACCGCCAAATCCACTTCGTCATCATTATTGAAATCGCCTAGCGCCACTGTGGTCGGGTTGCTGCCGGTTGCAAAATCGGTCTTCGCGCCAAAACTGCCCGTGCCATCACCCAAGAGTATGGAAACGCTCGCGTCGCCAGAATTCGCCACCGCCAAATCGAGGTCATCATTATCATCGAATAATCCTACGGCCACGGAGTTGGGAACGCTGCCAGTCGGAAAATCCATATTTGGTTCAAAGCTGCCGGTGCCGGTGCCAAGGAGAATGGAGACGCTGGCACTCCCGGAATTGGTCACCGCCAGATCGAGGTTGCCGTCGCCATTGAAATCACCTACGGCTACTGAGCTGGGAACCGAGCCGGTCCCAAAATCGGTCTTCGCGCCAAAACTGCCAGTACCGGTGCCTAGTCGGATAGAGACCGTCGCGTCACCTCCATTGGCGACCACCAGGTCGAGTTTGTTGTCGTGATTAAAATCCCCCACCGCTACGGAGTTCGGATTCATCCCCATCGCAAAATCGGTCTTCGGTCCAAAGGAAACGGTTTGTGCTGCGGCCTCTGATTCAAGTAGCCCGCCCAAGACAACCACCATCAGGCAAAGCCATAGAGTACGAGAAAGACGGATGATATTATTGAAGTTTTGTCGTTGCATTTTTCACCTCTAAACTTTTAGATCGGGCGCTCGAGATGCTGCTTAGTATGAGACAGGGTGGAAGAATATCATTCTTCACATTTCGATCATAGCCCGTTCCAATTTCCTGCCAAGGGGCTTGCTCCTGCCGGACCATAACGGATTGTCAGGTCGGCAAAACCGAATGAATTATTATTTCTTAAATAGAAAGTCTGATTGCTCGGCAAGTACACGCCGATAGTCACAGTGCCATTGCCATCCCAGTCGCCGATGACCGGCGTAGCACCCGGAGGTCCATACGGTATGGTGAGATCAGCAAATCCGAAACTGTTGTTATTTCTCAGATAGAAGGTTTGATTTGTCGAATCATAGACCCCGATGGTCGTCGTGCCGTTGCCATCCCAGTCGCCGACCACGGGTGTGGCGCCCGCCGGTCCGTAGCGAATCACCAGGTCGGCAAATCCCGGCGTGTTGCTATTTCTCAAATAGAAGGTCTGCGTCGCCGGGTCATAGACGCCGA
>JBIOWC010000319.1:0-2577 GCA_044868105.1 Blastocatellia bacterium | reverse complement strand
TAAAGGTTATGAAGCCGCCGGCGTGCTCGAACGCATCACCCTGAATATGAAGGTCGAAGAGAACAAGTCTTACTATGACCGTTTGCTGATGTATAAAGGCATCAAGAAAGAGTCGGATATTATGACCGATAGCTTAACCGATTTGGAACTCGCAACCATTGGTTACGGCATCGGCAACTGGTATCTGTACAACGGCGACTTCTTGAAAGCGAAAGCGACATTTCAGAAAATTACCGGCGGAAAATATTGGGCGGCCTTCGGATTCATTGCTGCTGAAGCGGAACTGGCGCGAATGAAATAAGGAAAAGAAGTAAAAGCGCAGCAAATAGAAAGTGACGGGTCGCAAGAATAGGCGTTGCTTCCCTCAGTTCATACCTGAGGCTTGAACCTCGCGCCGCTTGACCAATCTTTTTAGTCCTCTGCCAATCAGGGTCACCGCCAACACCCAGGCGACAGCCGCAAAGGTAAACACGAAATATTGCATCGGCAAGGTGTAGCGAAACTCGGTGTGAAAAAATCCTTGAAATAAAAAGTAGTAAATCGGCACCACCGCAAAAAACCAGACGCGGCGCGGCGCTAATAGTAAAAGCGCCAGCAAACCAACAAAAATAAAGAGTCGCATCACTTCTTTCGTGATGCGTTGCAGACTTCTAATGACGGGTCGCAACC
This sequence comes from Blastocatellia bacterium, assembly GCA_044868105.1. Taxonomy (GTDB): domain Bacteria; phylum Acidobacteriota; class Blastocatellia; order UBA7656; family UBA7656; genus JBFMDH01. The sequence continues at coordinate 1,908 of JBIOWC010000319.1, read as the reverse complement.
AGAATAGACTTTGGCCAACCGTCAAGGTTGCTTCATTCGATGAGGCCGCAAGGTCGCGCCAATGTTCTCTGACCGGTCGCTCTGGTGGAACGCCGGTTTGAATTTTATAGACCAGCGGCGCGTGCGCGGAATACTTCATCATCTCGCCGGCGCGTTTAAGCATCACGCCCGTGTACCAGAAGGGGTGCGCTTTGATTATCGTCAGACTGCGTTTGATGCGGTCGCGGTCGCGCATAATGCCATCGGGCGAAGACCACACGCCCGCATAACGCGGCTCGTTATAAAAAACGGCATCCTGCGCCGCGACCTCTTCATCTTTGCTGACCGCGCCAAAACGGTCACCGCTTTCGTCGGCAATCCCTTCCCATAAAACAATCCCCGCGCCGATATTCACCGGCACAAATTCGTGATAGACGCGGTAGTTTTTAATAGTAATTGGCGCAAGGGTCAGCAAAGAAAGCAAAGCCGTCAACAAGGTGCGTTTGAGTACGGTGAGTTTCTGTTTTGAAAAGAGCACCATCATCGGGATAAGGAAGAGCCCGAGCACCATCGTTTGTGAACGCAACCACGCGGCAATCCCCAGCAGGATGCCGGCTGCGCCGTAGAGCAAATAAACGCGCCACCATTTTTGTTTGCCGCGCCCGGCGAGGCTTAACGATAAAAATGCCGCCAGCATCGGCAGGGCGCTCAACGAATCCGGCAGGATGAAATTCGAAATGTGCGACAGATGATGCGACAGCGCACAGATTAAACCAACCGCCAGACCGACGCGCCAACTGATGAGCCAGGCAGCGATGAAAAAAATCAGCATGGGGGAGATGGAATTGAGCAGATTTTGAAAGAGCTGAACCTTGTAGAAATCGCGATTTGTGAACTGATAAACCGCGCTCAAAAAAATCGAATAGCCCGGCGCTTGCGACAGCCAAATGGTGCGGCGCGGGTTGATGTCATAAGGACCCAAAAAGCCTTCGCCGTCCAAAATGCCAACGGCGCGCGAATCGTAAGTGTCCGTCAGTCCGCCGAAAGGTTGTTCGGCGGTGTACATCACCGGCGCAAGGTCAACCGCTTGCAAAGATTTGGTTGCAAAAGAGAGCAGAAAAATCAGCAGCGCAAAGAGGAGTTTGGTTTTGGGCTTTACCACTTCTCGCGTAGCCAGCGCCTCACAAAGCCAACGGCGAATCGCAAAGCTGTTGAGTGAAAATTTCATGCGTACAATCTGTAGCAAGGGAAAAAAGAATACGGAACAAACGAAGTAAACGGAACAAACAGAAATGTATCAGGTTTTGTCTTTTCCGTCTGTTCAGTTAATTCCGTCTGTTCCGTAATCGCTTTCTGCTTTGATGCGACGCAAATACAGTCCGATTAAACTTAAGGCAAATGGCTAAACCTCTGCGGAAACGGTTTGCTGCATGGCTTTGTCCACCCGGCCTCGTAGAGGTTGCGCAAAGATGCGGTCAATCAGCGGTTCAAAGTGCGCAAGCGGCAAAGTGTCATACTGGTCATCAAATGAAGTCTGATCCCATTCATCGGTAAACTGCACGGCTTTGGCGAACCACGCTTCGTTTTCATATTGGTGACGCGCATTGGGGTCTTTGCCCATCAAGGCATAATAATGTCGCCCTTGAAAATCCTGATGAGTACGCACAATGTCATAAGTTTCGCGCGACACGTAAGGGCGCAAAATTTCTGCGGCAATTGCCGGGTGATTATCAATGGAGATCACCTTGCCAATGTCGTGACAAAGCGCCGCGACAATCATCTCTTCCGAGGCGCCGTCCCGTTCGGCGCGGGTTGCGGTCTGCAGTCCGTGTTCAAGCTGGTTGATGTTAAAGCCATCCACCTGCTCTTCAAGTTGAGCGAGCATGGACTTGATGATTTGCGGCATTCGAGCTTGACGTTTAGCGACCT
>JBIOWC010000318.1:0-7238 GCA_044868105.1 Blastocatellia bacterium | reverse complement strand
TTCTGATGGGCGCATCTTTCATGGGAAAATTCGAAAGGTATTCGCGCGTCCACAACAGGCGACCCGATTTCAGGTCGAGGCAATTAATAAAGAGTCTTTCTTTGTTCTCCCCGGCGACTGAAGTGACAAAAACTTTATCGCGCCAAACGACCGGGCTTGATTGACCATAGCCTGGCAGTTGGGTTGACCAGGCAAGGTTCTTACTGTCCGACCATTCAAGCGGCAAGTTGCGCGCGTCACTGTGCGAGTCTCCATTGCCGCGAAATCCTATCCAGTTGTTTTGAGCCGGTAAGAGTATCAATGAAAGCAAACAGACAAATATCCAATGCATCAGTTTATCCTTAAAGTGGCGGGCTGCGAGTTACCGCCTTGAATTGACAGGTTAAAACACACCGAGCGTTTGTGTTGTCAGTAGCACCTACGGTTGCCGGCGAGTCGAAGTTCGATATTACTACTGACGGCGCGACCAGTCGGCGCGGAGTGAATGGATAAGAAAAGATTCACGTAGACTCCATAAAGAATAGGCTCGCTAATTAATATTGCCGACGATGCAGTCTGAGAGCATGTTTTGAAATTTGATTTAGTCGAGAAGTGGCGAATAGAGAGTAGAGGTGAACCCTCTGGGGTCTGGTTAAGGAGAGCGCAAAAGTGTATAAAATACGAGTGTGGGAGTTGCCTTCGAAAGCTAAGATTTTTGAGTTGATTAAATTTATCATCTTCAACCCTACTCAAGGAGCCTTCAATGAAAACTATTCCAAACCAACTTCGGCAATTGGCATCGGTATTTTTTACCATCTTGGTGTTTCTCTGTTTAATCGTCATGCAGGCGGATGCCCTTGATAAACCGATATCCGTAAACGGGGTCACGCAGCAGACACAACCACCCGCTAGCGCTCCTGCCGCTAACCCTGCCGATGTCGCGACCATGGATTCGACGATTGCCGCGCTCTACGATGTCATCTCAGGTCCTGCAAGCAAGAAACGTGACTGGAATCGTTTCCGTTCACTCTTCATTCCCGGCGCGCGATTGATACCGACGGGCAAGCGGCAGACCGGAGTAGTCGCTTCGACGGTGATTGACCCGGAAGGCTATATCACAAGGTCTTCAACAATTCTTGAGGAACAAGGTTTCTTTGAAAAAGAGGTCGCTCGTCGCACCGAGACCTTTGGTCACATTGCTCAGGTCTTCAGCACTTATGAAGCGCGTCACAAGGGCGATGATAAAGAGGCTTTCATGCGCGGCATTAACAGCATTCAACTCATGAATGATGGCAAGCGCTGGTGGATTGTGACCGTATTCTGGGAAGCGGAAAGCCCGGATAACCGGCTCCCGCAAAAATATCTTGAAACCAAAAATTGAAAATGAACAGAGCCAATCAATCCTTACCCAAAACATCTATCGCGATTAGCCTGATGTTATTAACGTTTTTCACTTGTCAATGGCCTGCCCAGGCACAAAGCCTTGCGCACTTTCAGGAACCCACGAAGGAAGCCCCTGCACTGGCTATGCCAGCCCTGATTGGAACCATTAAATATCCGGATAAACCAGGCCCGTCATTCAAGGACCTTCAATGTGATGATTTTACAGTTGTCATAAAAATTGAGGATAAAGTAGAGGCTGAATTAATTGATAAACATTTCAGTTCTACTCGAACTAAACTGGTTACTTCGGTAAAGGCTGGCATGAGTAATCAGCAGTGCAGTTATAAGGTAGGCGGGCTTCCTCTCAAACAATCGCTCAGAATCGAACTGAGAATCCCTAAATTTCCAACCTGCGATTATGTCACATTGGATTACACCTACTGGCCGATAAAGCGAACAGAGACTATCACCTTTTATTCGGATAAGACTGAAAAGCGCGAATTTACGGTCAAGAGCCTCAAATGCGGTAAGAACCGCTAGCACCTAACAGAACATTTTTAACCAAACAGCCTTTCAGGTTTGGGTGAAAATATTCGGCCGGTTAATGTCTTGAAGATGGGCGCGTGATATGGAGCCCGGGTTGGATAACGGGGACTGCCCACGGCAGGTTCAAGGAATAGAAGATCTTTAAATTTAATATGGCGTCCAACCGGATGGCTTAGCCCATTCGAGTCTATTCTTTATTTTGCTTATCTTCTTTGAGTTTGGGTCATACATAAACATCCCTTTAGAAGTGAGGGTAAAAATCGGCACTCCGAAACGATCGGCAATAGCGAGGTCTTGAGCACTGGGGTTCGGGTCACTATCGTTTGGATGGGTATGAAATATGGCGATGCTCTTGGAGTTCCAGTTGAAGGTAAATTTCCGCTCTTGATTGGTATATTTTTCCTGCAGCGCTTTGTAGGAGCCATCGGCATTGACAAAGATTAGCACCACCCCTTCTACATTTAATGTGCCATTGCCGGCCAGCTTCCAGGCTCTTCTAAATTCTTTTATGACACTGGCGTCAATATTCGAAAGGTTAAAAACAGCGCTACTTTCCTTTGTCGTGCGGCTCGCCATTTTACCTGGCTCAGCAGCTGAATCCACCAACATAGCGCTGGCCTCCCGCTCAGCCGTTTGCGCCTGAGCGGACGAGAGACTGAACACCAATAAAAGCATCGCCAATAAAGCAAATTGTCGCATAGATAACTCCGATCTCCTTCTCACCGAATCGGCATCCCATAAAGAGTGCCGATAGGCGAAAGTTGTCGAACAATCAACGATATTACTGTCGGCGCAAATTTCTTTTATTAGGTTCGGGTCAATAGAAGATAATTGAACTGCCAAAGCGCTTTTGAAGGCGTTTGACTTTCGCTTGAGCAGTCAGGTGAATGGCCGGGTTTGCCGGTTGATGGGTTTGGGTTTTAATTCCCTTCTTTAAACATCTGGCTGGTGCGCAACGCGGCTCTCATTTTGATTTCGTAACTTCTTAGCAATTCGCGTATGGATGAATCGAGATGGCTTCAATACTCACCCAAGCCAGGCTCAAAGAAAAGTAAAACGGGCTGAAGAGTTCAGCCCGCAAGAAATTGACTTGAATTCGTGACAACCTAAAAGGATTTAGATTTGTCCGGTCGCAGGCAAAGGCGCCTTCAACACTTTCGGCATTGTATGTTGGCCTTGGTCTGCGGTGAGAACTGCGGTTATCACGCCAAACAAAATGTCAGCCCCAGCGACCACCAGAAGCGAGACACCATTAGTAACCTTCTCTACAGCCGTCAGCCGGCCAAGTTTCATGAAATTGGGTACTAGAGGAAGAATTTCGACGGCGCGGTCGAGGTCAGACGCGCCCGCACAGGCTATACCTGCAAAAACGGTGTTCGCACAGGTATAGACCATCGAAATGGCCACCCCAGCGTCACTAAAATTTTCCGGCAGTTTCTGGTTAATAAATACGTAGCCCCCATCTATCAACATCACGCCGACAATGGTTTCAAACAGCCAAGCAGCATTCGCGGCACCTGCAGGATTGTAGGGTGGCGTAAAAACCCAAATCGGTCTCGCGAATGGCGCGGCAATCCAAGGAAAACTGAAACAACCCGCGGCGCACTCAAATCCCAGTGTGACCTTGGCGCGTATTTCATCGCCTGGCAATGACACATTCGGAGGCAATACATCGTTCAGGGCACTCATCCCCCAATATCCCAGTTCCGCGAAGGCGGTGCCCAAAGCAAGAAACGCTTTCCAACCCGACATAGGATCACCGAGCGAGAGCGCTTCGCCCACGATATCGCCGGCCTTCGTATCGTTTCCTTTAAAGTTGTTCAGCATGGTTTCAGCGGTGATAGAATTGCTAAAAGCCTCCACACTATCTTTATCCGGGAAAGGCGCCTTGCCCTTGAGAATCTTGTAAATAGTCGTGGTCGGTATGGCAATCACCAGCGATAACAAATCCTGTATTTTAAGCGGGCTGCCTTTCGGGTGAGAAGGATCGGTGGTGATATAACGGTAAAAGGCCGTAACGAAGGGGATTTCCCACTCGGCATTGAGAAAATCTTCCATGAACAAAACAATAGATGCTAGCGCATCAAAGGCCTTATTTATCAGGTCATGCACGCCACTGATTACCGCGTCCACGAACTTGTGCACCAGGTCAATCAAGTCGGAAAGTAATTGAGAGAAGATGTTGTCGGGCGAGGTGCCGACGGTCTGCATGTAGTCCTTCACATTCGAAAACTCATTCCTTTCCTGTGCATTTGCGGTGAATTGTTTGAGCTCCGTCATAAAGTCAACCATTGGACCGGGGTCCAAAGCGGCCGTCGAAACGCTGTTGACCTTGGCCGCACTGGCGTTATTCACCACTCCGTTCATGAAGAAATTATTTCCGGCCGAATGCATGAACACCGGGTCAGGTTTTCTGTTTGCTTCACCGAATCCCCCGACACTGTTATTAGCCACCTGGCTCTTTAACCCATTGAAAGCATCCCTGACGGCCTCGTTTATTTTTCCAAATCCACTGTCGGTCAACTGTTTGATGTCAAGGATGGCCAAGGGGACGAACTTGAGGCCCTGGGTGATGGTGTAAGACAGCGCGTCACGCGTACGCAGAATGTCGCCCCAGTTGAACAAAAAGCCGAGCCATTCGAAGGTCTTTTCAAAGAACTTCTCAACGCTCTTATACACTGTCGCAAGTATGGACTCGATCAGGTCAAAAGAATCTTGCACGAATTGGACAACTGCGTTGAAAACATACTTCACATTATCAATTACAAAATCGAACGCTGCGTTAACTCCATCAATGACAATCCTCGTGATTTTGACGACGGCATTAACAAAGCCTTCGACGAGGGATTCGAGAAAATCGCCGATGGTTGACCACCAGGATGTCCCGTCAGCATTACTTGCCGGTTTGGCATTGGCGCGCATCTCGGCCATCATCGTCTGCGCCGCTTCAGGCGTGAGTGTTCGGTAATAAACTCCGCCCTCATCGAACGAGAGCGACCACGATGGCAAGGCGGCATGCGGGGTGACGCGAGCCCGTTCAATTGCCGCCTCCAGGGATTCGATGTGCAGGCCTGTCCAGGCGCCCTCGCGGGAAATCAATGGGTGCAGCGTGGCTCTGGTCTGTTCGCTGCGTAGTTTCATGCAACCGTTGAAGGCGTCGGCCAGCGATTTCGTGCTGGCTGGGTTATTGCGGATAGAATCTTTTAAAAGCGGTTGACCTTTCTCATCTTTGGCGTCTGCCAGGTCCTGGCCCTTGATGTCTTTAAGACGAGTTTCGATAGACTTCAACTCGCGCGGCAATGACGCATCGTCGCGCCCATTGGCGTATTGTTCGAGGATCAGCACTTCACCCGGTGGAATGAGTCCGGCGACGTTCACCCACAAATCCGGCACGCTCAGGCCGCTGGTCTGCTGGGTAATTGTGAGTTGCCCTGCGCCATTCGTTTTAAGGCTGGCCGAGGTGACGGCATCAACGGAATAGGAAGCGCCATTGACAGTGATAGCGGTTCGGTCGCTGGCATTGACCTTAACCTCCGCGTTCACCAGCGGCGTGCCTGCCGTGTCAGTGAACCAGATGTCGGTCGAGTAAGAGATAAACTCTTCGATTTGGTCTTGGTTGCCGGTGTTGTCGCTCGGCGCTTCCGTGGGTGATCCGGCACCTTGAACTTCGATGGTCTGCTCTTCCCAATCGCCCGTGTCCTGGTCGAGCGTCATGTGAATCAAAGACGCATCAGGCGTATCCTTGGCGTAAAAGAGTTCAATGTTCCCCACGTCATTACGCGCCAGCGTGACCCATTGCACGTGCGGCTTGAGCGGCAGACCAGGCGGTGGATAACCGGTAGGGAAAGACGCATTCGGGGTCAAGTGAAACATGTTCTTCTCCTGCGAAACGCAGAAGAGGTGGGTGCCGCCTATATGATCGTGTACAGCATGAACCTTTACCAAAAATAAATCTTGCGCCAGCGAGACGGGGTTGTATTTTATTACGGTTTTATCTCTGACCGGATCAGTCAATTGACTGAGATTGCCGTTAGCTCCAATAAAGAATATTTTATTTCGGCCGAAAGCATCGAGCGGCGATTCGATGTCTACTGTGGCGCAATGCCCATCTCTTAGCAGCAATTGCTTTCCAGTTAGCCCCACAGTATCTACCCGGTTACCGGTAACATCGGTCGTGTAAAAATCTGAGGGGTTGCCCGTTGTGCCAAGTAACCCCGAAAAGGCGGGCGTAGCCGAAGCCGCAGTATGGGTCCAAAAACTCGTCATACCGGGGTTCATCTGTGGCCACCATCCGGCACCCGGGTCCCAGGGCTGGAAAGAGCCCGCACTAATATTCCACTGTGATACGGCTTGATACCCTTCTGTGAAAGGAGGGCGCGGTCTATCCACCCAACCATCTACCCCCACATAAAGCTGACCTTCAATGGTTCTCGCGTAGATGGCTCGGATATGAATCGCTGCACTGCCAGAAATAAGTGGCAGCGTTGCCTTAGCTATCGGAGACCACTTCCATTTGTCATTCACCAAATATTTCACCACATAGTTGATGCCGGTTCCGGACCTTGCAAGCAACACAATGCTGCCGCCGTGGTCTACACCGGCTGCGATGAAGTCGCCTTTAAGGCCGGTGTCGGCTCGGCGATAGTGGGTAGCACTGGTGGGATCAGGGTAGAAGTTCCACACCGTTTTATCGGTGCCCACCGTAAACAGCTCGACCTGTCCATCCTTGTTGCGTACGGCAACTCCCTGGATTCCGTGATCAACAGGTGACGACTGGCGATATTGCTTCATTAACTTGGTTTCCATTTTGATACCCTTCCCGTGGTATTCCGGGGGGTGTTCGACTGTTTCATCTCTAAGCTGTGACATATTTGGATCTCACTTTCTGAAGAACGTTGAATAGGTTGGAGAACGATGAATAGTTAAACGAAAGATGGAGTCTGATGGTCGCAGCCGGCCGATTGTAAAATCAGTGGCCCAAACCGCATCAGTTGCCGCTTCCGTTCGAGGCCGCTTTCATCCAAGCTGACCGATCGAGAGATTCTTTTGCCATTTGCGCGTGAGCAGTGGAGTCTCACGTTATTGAAAAGTAAACTAAGGAGTGCGGTTTCAAGTTGAGCAACTCAAAAAATTAATGACCTCGAAACTTGCCGCGTTAGCTGACCGAGATGCCTCACCCTTACCGTTTTGGATGATGTTCGTTTGTGAGTTAGCTGAGCAAGCATAGTTGTGGCATCCAGCCTAGTCAAGCCAGGCCCTAATTCAGGGCTATATAATTTAGGTAGCATCCGCTGTTAAGCGACCTGCTGAAGAAGAGGAGGGTCGTGGTT
>JBIOWC010000317.1:0-17825 GCA_044868105.1 Blastocatellia bacterium | reverse complement strand
CGGTGTTCTCGTCGTGGAGGACGAGGTGGCGGTGGGAGAAGATCAATACAATGCTCGACCACTGTGGGATTGGTGACATCCATCGAAAGAAATAGCAAATCCTCTTCCGGCAGGGAGCGCGCGAAATTCAACAACGCATCCTTGTCTTTGGCGGTCAAGAGTCGAAGCGTCACTTTTTTATCTTTGATTGTCGTCGTCCACGGGTAAGTGCGTTTGGAACCTGCTTTTGCCATTCGGTCTCTCTCCTTAAATTTTGCCTGCTTTTCTTATCAAGCTTTTTCGTGCTTGTCCAGACTTGCTCTTTAATAAAATCCTGATGATATAACATCCCGCTTGGCTTTCTTGGGTAAACTCAAATCCCGAACCGGCGATTAGTTTCGTCATCGGTTCATTATCTAAGGCGACCAGACACTCAAATTCCGTGATGCCTTTTTGCAGCGCAACATCAGCCAGCTTCTGCAATAGTAAAGCGCCAAGGCCTTTGCCTTGCCACGCATCGGCTACCGTAAAGGCCGCTTCAGCGCGCTCCGCCGTTTCCGATTGGCGGTGAAAGCGGGCGACGGCGACAATTTGCTTCTTAAATTCGGCAACCAGAGCAAAGTGAGTCTCGGCATCTACATTCGCCAGATACCGGGCGTAATTCGGGTCGGGTTTCGGAACTGTAAAAAACCGGTGGTACAAGCTTTTTGGTGAAAGCCGGTTATAGAGGTCAAGCAAGTTTACATCGTCATCAGGTTGAATGGGGCGCAAGTGAAGTGTGGAGCCATCGCGGAGTTTGATTCGATAGTCGTACTTGCCCGAATCTTTTTTCTCCTTTTGGGTTGCGCTCCGAGTTCTCCAGGCTTTCAACATGACGCCCCCGCTTTGCCTTAAGCGCGGCGAGTAAACAGCAATGAGCCATAAGCTGGTTTGCCTGTGTGGGCGATGAACTTATCACTCATCACTCTTTACTCGTCACGCAACCTGTCAGGCATGGATTAGCGCTTGTTCGGTAATCCGAAAAAGGGAAGTTGGGTTGCCAGGTCAAGCCAGCGCTTCTGAACTTCAACATAATTATTGAATGATTGCTGAGCGAAATCGGCGAGCGCCGCTGCCGGTGAAGATTCATCAAGTCCCAAACCTTCTTTTACAGCATTGATGACCTGGGTATTTTGTTGCGCTGCAAAATCAAGCCACTGCGTGCGCGCTTGAATGAAAGCTTCAAGACCTTGTCCCATATAATCGTTCATTGAAGTCATCACCTCAGCGCCGTTGAAACTCACGCCTTCACGAAGCGCCCCAAAGAGTTGCGCGCTTTGCTGCGAAACCATCTCGGCCCAACGCTTCTGGGCTTCAACAAAACTCTCAACGCCTTGCTTTGCCCACTCGCCAAGCGCCGGGGTCGGCGCTGTGTTATAGAGTTCCATGCCTTCTTTAACCGCCTTTAAAACCAGGGCGTTTTGTTCGGTGGTGATTTCAATCCATTTCTTTTGCGCTTCAACCAGGTGTTCGCCAACCTGTTTCGCCCATTCTGCGGCTTGCAGATTCTCGTTATTTTTTGCCTGACTGCCTTTTGCTGATTTTGCCTTGGTTGCCATAACTTTTTAACTCCTTTTCAAATTCAATCTATCCATTCAAATGCGGTTAAACCGCTTGCGGTCCGAAGACCGGGTTGATTCAGGATGACTCCGATTGCCTGGAGCCATACAAATTTCCTTTTTTCGCAGATGCGTCAGATTTTCCGCGACGCAGGGCTTCAACGAAAGGTAAACCGAGTCCCAGCGCATAATCCATCAGCCCGGGCGCGAGTTTGTTGAAAAAATTGATTGCCAGGGCGTCCAGCGCCATCACCACTTCGGGTTGCGGGAAACGCGCATTCTGCACAATGATTCGCGCCAGTTCACGCGCCGGAAACTTGGGGACAACCCCGGGTATCTCCAGCCCGGTTTGATTTGCCGACGCCTCGAAGATTTCCGTTTCAATGGCGCCCGGAAAAATCGTTGTGACATCAATTTTATCGGCCATCACTTCCGTTCTGAGGGCTTCTGAAAAACCGGCGAGCGCAAATTTGCTGGCGCAGTAAGCGGTCTCAAAGGGGACGCCGCGTTTGCCTAAAATGGATGAGACATTGATAATCACGCCGCCGCTCTTTTGCTGCTTCATCAGCGGGACTACGGCTTTACACGCGTAAATTGCCCCCCAAAAATTGACCTCCATCAGGCGGCGAAAATCTTCAAGCGCCAGTTCCTCGAAGCGTGCGGCGAGGCCAACGCCTGCGTTATTGACCAGGGTGTTGATTTCTCCGAAATGCTTTATCGCTTTTTCGACGAGACGTTCGACCTGTTTCGCTTCCGCCACATCGGTGGCGACGGCAAGCGCCTCGCCGCCTTTTGCGGCAATCTCGCTGACCAGTTTCGTCAGCCGGTCTTTACGACGCCCGGCGACCACGACGCGAACCCCGGCCTTTGAAAATTCCAGCGCCGTCTCGCGCCCGATGCCGCTGGTCGCGCCCGTGATGATGGCTGTGGTCCCTCGAAGTTTGCGAATCATGGTTGTTAACCTCTGACGCTTGCGAGCATAACAAAAGCGCAAGTTTGCTGTCAAGAAAATTTTTCGCATATGCGAGAAATAAACTTATCCGGCCATCGTCAGACCCGGAGATTGCGGGAGGAATCGGCAATAAAGGCGGTATTTTTCGATGTGTGAGCCAGATTTATTCATTTCGCGCTTGCGTTAAGTGGCGATGATTTAGTATTTCTTACACTATGGGCAGAAAAAAGAAGACAGCGACAAAAGCCGCCGATGACCATACGCTGGTCATCAAGCGCTATGGCAACCGCAGATTGTATAATACGGAAACCGGAACCTATGTGAATTATCAGGATTTGGTAAAGCTCATTCGGGACGGGCACGATATTCAAGTCATAGATTCAACCAGCAAAGCGGATGTGACCAAATCGGTGCTCATACAGGTCATCTTGGAGGAAGAGAAAAATGACCGCAGTTTGTTGCCGACCTCCTTTCTCTATCAATTGCTGCGTTCGCGGGAAGAGAGTGCGCAGGACTTCTTTAAAAACTACCTGGCAACCAGTTTTGCGGCCTATATGAAAACCAAAGAGGAATTTGATAAACGTTTTCGCGGTTGGTTAGAGATGGGGGCTTCGGCGCCGCAGATGTGGGAGAAATTTTTACCCGGTGCAGAGGCGATGAAAGACCTCTGGGGCCTCGGCAAGAAGCCTGAAAAAGAGCCTTCATCAGCAGCTCCCAAACCCCCGCCAAAATCGAAACGCTGAATGGTTTTGAATTTGGCGTGATGATTTGAGGGTATGCTAAACTAAGCGTCCTTGAAGTTGCAGCACATCAATTTCTCACTCTGGAGGGAGCCATGGCATCTGCAGCGGTTGCGGTAAAGGAGAACAAGCGGGAACTGTTTTCATTCGGGTGGATGATCAGTCAAAAAGATGACCTGGTCTGGTTCATTGGCAGCGTCCTGGCAAGCTATATCCTTTTATTTGCCAATCTCAAACTCGGCATAACCATTTCTGTCGTGCTCTGGGTATGGGCTCTAATCTTTGATGGCCCGCATGTCTTTGCCACGCTGTCACGAACCTATGCGGATACTGACGAGATGCAGAAGCGCCGACGGCTTTTGCTGGGCAGTCTTCTGTGGTTTACGCTGGGTCCGACGATGGTGATTTTAGGACGCCTGAATTTTTTAGGCACGACGTTCTGGGGGCCAGCCTTTTTCGTATTCGCGTCGCTGTGGGCGTATTATCATCTGGTCAAGCAACATTATGGCTTCATGATTTTGTACAAAAAGAAAAATCATGACCTCGCGGAATTTGATAATCTGATTGACCGCGCTTTTCTGTTTATCGGCATGACCTATCCGCTTTTGCATTTCATTCAAAACGGGGTCGCCGGCCAGCGCCGTATTCCCTTTGCAAAAGAGTCCCTTGCCTTTACCTGGTTGACGAACTTTGTGCTGTTCGCGTTCATTGTGACCTGGCTCCTCTTTTTAGGCCGACAGGCGCAACGCTTGGTTTCGCGCCAACCGATTAACGCGCCCAAGTTGCTGCTACTGGCCGCTTGCCTGCCGGTACATTGGATTGTAGCGCGCCTCGCCGAGCCACTTGAATATGGCGATTTGGCTATCGTTGCGATGTTGACGATTTATCACAACATTCAATATCACCGCATCGTCTGGTTTCACAATCGCAACAAGTACAAGCCCGATACGAATTTCGGCGCCGCTTCATTCATCAGCAAAAACCTCTGGCGTTATGCGTTGTTGGCTTTTCTGTTTGGCGCGATTTATCACATTCCCAATCGCGCAGAACTCTTTGTGCCCGGCGGTATTGGCGCGGCGTTTATCTGGGGCGGCGCCTTTATTCACTATTATCTCGATAGTAAAATCTGGCGTGTGCGAAGCGATAAACAACTGAACAACAATTTAAATATGGAGCAACCCGCAAACGCTTAAGGTTTTTGTGCAAGTGCGAGACGGAGTTTTCGTGAGGATATTTTTAACGATTGTCATCGGCGCAACGGTTCTGATTCTCTACGCCTTGATAGAAAAACGCTTTGCCCAACGCGCCTGCTTTCATTGTGACGCGAAAATTTCCGCCGATGACCCTCAGCAGAAATGTCCTGACTGTGGAGCGTTTGTTGAATAGGCTTGTGCAGCAATGACTCGTTTATTGAAAAACTGGTATAAATTTGCGCTCATCGTTTTACCGCTTAGCGTGGTTATCTTCAGCACCACATCCGCCATCATTGATTGGCATCAACCGGATTCACAAAAAGCCCTTCGCCTGGTGAGAGAGAGCAAATCCCGCAAGGAAAATTTCACTGTTCAGCAATATCTTTACGCCACCATTTATCATCGCAAAGACAACGGCGAAGCCATCACCATTCGCGGCTGGAATGTTGAATCGGCTGCTACCGCCGCACAATTTTTAATCTCCTTTACCTACGCGGATGCCCAAGGCGAGCATCAGGCTATATGGGAAGCGAGCCTCAAAGAGAAAAAAGTCACGCCCAAGAACCAGGATGCCACAGACCTCTCCTGGCAATAAGGTTAAGCGCACAGAAATAAATATTTCTGTGCGCTCAAGCTGACAGCCTAGGGCTTGGTGATGCTCACTTCAGGTTTGTTACTGGCCGCTTGCCTGGAATTGAACGTCGCATCATTAGACGTAACCGCTGTGCCCTTTAACGCAATTGAGATGATGCGTCGTCCGGCGCTCAGTTCACTTTGCACATATGAAGTAATGTTCCATTCATACCAGGCATTGGTGGTGCTGTTGATCGTCGTGGTTGTCAATGGCGCTCCGGTTGCCGGTTTATTGTTCCAGGTGATGCCGGTTTCAGTCCACGAAGTATTAGAGACCGCATAAGCGGCAACCGGAAGATTCCCGCTGCCACTGAGTTTGCCAAAAAAGCGCAACTTCACATTTGATACGGTGCACAGCTGTCCGACATCGAAGATGACATAGGTTTCATAGGTGTTGTTTGCCGAACTGGCCAGGCGGTTGATGAGTTGCGTTGCGGTGCCAAAGTTATTATTGGCATTTGAACCGGCCCGCACATAAGCATCAGCCGTCATTTGAACCGTTGTTGTTGAGGTCGCTGGTGTGCCGGTGAAGTTCGCCGTTTGATTGGCATTCAAACCTGGAAAACTTGCCGAAACCGGAGTGAACGAATACCCGGATTTGCTTGGCGCAAGCGAATAATTGAAACCCGCCTGCACACCCGTAAATTGATATGCGCCGCTGGCGTTGGTTTGCGCCGTCACATTCATGCCATCATGTGAAAGCGTCAGGGTCACCCCCGAAATCGCTTGCAAGCAGGCATCCCGCACCAAGCCATTAACTTGATAGGTCAAGCGCACGGCATTGAAATTTGCCGTCTGATTTTGGCTGAGCGAGGTGAAACTGTTAAACACCGGCAAGAAGGTAAAGAACGGATGGGTCGGTGTGATGGTGTAGTTGCCGCCGGCCGGCAGACCGCTAAACGTAAAATATCCGGCCGCGTCGGTTTGCAAACTGCCGGATTGACTGCCGCCCAGGGTAATGGTTACGCCTGCGACGCCCGCGCTCCCCTCGGTTACTCGGCCGGTAATTGCATAGCTAAGCAGTGTGCCGGTGAAGTTCGCTGTCTGATTGCCGCTCAAATTATTGAACGCCTGACTCGCGGGATTGAAAACATAAAACTGCTTTGTGGGCGTAACCGTGTAGTTGCCGCCCGCCGGGAGCGAGGCAAACAGATAATTGCCGTTTGCATCGGTCGTTGTTGTTCCGCTTTGCGCGCCGCCGAGCGCGACACTGACACCGGCCATCGAATTACCAACGCCGTCAACGGCTCGACCCGTGATGTCATAACGCAACAGCGTAGCTGTAAAATCACCGGATTGATTGGCGCTCAGGTTTTCAAAGCTTCGATTGGCCGGTGAAAAACTGTAATGCGTCTTTGACGGGGTAATTGTGTAGTTGCCGCCCGCCGGAAGATTTGCGAATGAGTAGTTGCCTGCGGCATCGGTTTGCGTTGAAGCCGATTGCCCTCCGCTGAGCGTTAAGGTCACGCCAGCCTGTCCGGCGTTTGTGGAATCGGTGACGCGACCGCTGATGGTATACGACAGTCTGGTGCCTGAAAAATCGGCGGTCTCGTTGGCGCTCAGGTTATTAAAAACTCGGCTGACCGGCGCAAAGGTGTAATGCGTAAGCGTTGGCGTGAGGGTGTAGTTACCGCCGGGTTGAAGCGTCGCAAACGAATAGTTGCCATTTGCATCCGTCACCGCTGAATTTGTGGACGCGCCGCTCAGGGCAACGCTTACACCGGCGAGCGCCGTGGTGCCTTCGGTCAGGCGACCGCTGATTGAGAACCCGTTGAAAAGCCCTTGAAAATTCGCCGTGCCGTTTTGGTTGAGATTCGGGAAATCGGTGCTTGCAGGGGTGAACGCATACCCGGCTTTCGCTGGCGTGATGGTGTAATATCCGCCGACGGCCAGCCCGGTAAACGAATAATTCCCATTGCTGTCGGTTTGGGTGGTGGCGCTCTGCGCGCCACTGATAGTCATAGTTGCATCTGCGATTGGACCGAAAGCGGTTGCTACTTGTCCGCTAATCGTTAGTTGTCTGGGCGCGGCAGAAAAATCTCTTGTCGCATTCGCCGTCATATTGGTGATGGTCGCGCTCGTCGGCGTGAATTCATAGAATTGATGCGTCGGCGTTACCGTATAATTTCCACCTCTTGGCAAATCGAAGAAAATATAGGAACCATCAAACCCCGTATAAACGGTTGTGCTGGAGGTGCCGGTGAGTTCAACCGCTACATTGTAGACCCCGGAGCCGTTGTTATCGGTAATGCGACCGTTCAGCATGAGCGGGAAGAGAAGCGTGAAGTTGACCGTCTGGTCACTGGTGATATTTTCGACATTCTGACTTGTCGGGCTAAAAGCATAGTTCGGGTAGTAGGACGGCGTCACCGTGTAATTGCCGCCGCGTTGAACATTAAAAAACAGATACTGACCGTTGTAATCGGTGCTCGCATAGCGCGTGTCTGTACCCGTGAGCGTAACCGACACATTGCTGACCGGGTAGCCATTTTCATCGGTTATTCGGCCAGAAATATTGGGCGGCGGGGTAGCCGTAAAATTGAAGGCTTTATCACCGTCAAGCGTTGCTACGGATGAACTCACAGGCGCAAATGTATATAAGAAACTTTGCGGCGTAACTGTATAGCTGCCGCCGGGCGGCAAGTATTGAAATGAATAGTAGCCTTCAATGTCTGTGTAGGTTGACGTATTGGTTGGGCCTGTTAGCACGATCTCTGTCGTCACCCCTATGCCGTTGTTATCTACGACTCTTCCGGAAATGTTGAGGGCCGCTGGTCCCGAAAAATTAACCGTTTCATTTTGGCTGAGATTGGCAATGGTTTGACTCGTTGGTGAAAACGTCGCGCCGGGGCGAGTCGCTTCAACTGTGAAGGTGGCGCCCGCAGGAAGATTGCTAATCGTGTAATGCCCGGTTTCATCCGTATAAACGGTATGGGTCAGCGAGCCGGTTACAATCACTGGAACATGAATCAGCGGGTTTCCCAAATCATTCGTTACTTGTCCGCCTATGCTATAGCCCACCTGATTGAAACTGAGTTTCGCGACGAATACATCTGCATGATTGGAGCCGCCCGCATTCCAATTACTGCCTTCGGTAACCGGGAATTGAGCTGAATAGGTAGCACCCGTAAAATAGGCGTTGTTTTGCCCGTCAACGACCACTGCCAGGGCTCGGTCCAGGTCATTGTCGCCGAAGAAAGTTGAATAGAGCAATTGCGAACCCGTGGCGTTAAACCGCGTGATAAAGGCATCGCGTTTACCATTCTTCTGGCGCTGAAATGCATCAACGGTGGTTGGAAATCCCGGCGAATCGGTCGAGCCGACAACCACGGCATTCCCAGTTGCATCAACCGTGATACCGCTGCCTTCATCGCCGTTTTCCGCGCCCAGAAAAGTTGAATAAACTAATGCCGCACCGGTTGAATTGATTTTCGTAACGAACCCTTTGGTTGTTGATAAAGGATTGCCGGGATAGGTGCTTTGGTATGCGCCCGCGGTTGTCGGATAAGCCGCTGAACTGGTCAGCCCGGTGATGAAAGCGTTGCCTGATGCGTCAACCGCAATTGCTGAGCTTCTCTCTGAACCGACTGAACCGACATAAGTGGAATAGAGCAGAGAAGCGCCGCTCGGGCTGAGGCGCGTGACGAAAACATCATCATCATAATTCTCATTCGGCGCGGATTTGGTAATTTGATAAGCGCCCGCAGTCACCGGAAAATCCGCCGCATAGGTTGAACCCGTCACATAAGCGCTGCCATCCGAACCCAAGGCCAATCCCCACAAATATTCATCCCGGCTGCCGCCCAGATAGGTCGAATAAATCAAAGCGCTGGCTGTCGGATTTAACTTGGTAACGAATCCGTCATAGGATTCGGGGTTGTTGAATTCAGGATGGAGGGCCGGTTGAAAAGCCCCTACGGCAATCGGGAAATTCGATGAAGTGGTGCGACCGGCGATATAAATATTGCCCGCCGTGTCGAGCGCCAATCCGCTTTCGGATTCGTGCGATGTGCCGCCAAGATAGGTTGAAAATACCAATGCCGAACCCGAGGCATTCAATTTTGTAACGAAGGCATCCCAGCCGCCCCGGCGAGTCGTTTGATAAGCGCCCGCGGTCACCGGAAAGTTCGTTGAAAATGTCTCTCCAGCAACACAGGCATTGCCGCTCGCGTCAACCGCAATCGCTTTGCTGACATCGTTGCTGGTGCCGCCGATATAGGTTGCATAAACCAGGCCAGCGCCGGACGGGTTAATCTTTGCGACATAGACATCATAAGGGATTGACCCTTCACCACCCTGATGCGTGGTCTGATATACGCCCGCGGTGACCGGGAAATTGGCTGAAGCCGTTTCGCCGGTCACATACATATTGCCGCTGCCATCAATCGCGATAGACTTGCCCCATTCGCCGTAAACCCCCGTGCCGCCAATCATTCTGGAATACATCAAAACCGGGTCAATGATCAGTTGTCGAGTGCGGTCATATTCACCAAGCGCGAACCCCACCTGATGATGGCCGGTTAAGATGTAGCGCGATGAAATTTCATGCCGCAGGCCATCAATATCCTGATAAGCTCGCGGCGCCAGTTGACGCAACAAGCCTGAAGCCGTATCAATCAATAAATCGCCCTGCTCATCAACCTTGAGTCGCTTGGCACCCTCAACCTTCAGGCGAATGCGCGAAACCTCGGTGTTTGGCGAAAGCACGAAATCATATTCAAGCTGGCGCTCGTTGCCATAATAGACCATATCAATGCCCGGATAGATTGACCGGTAAGCCACACGCGCGTAGTTTGCCACATCGGTGTGCCACTTGCTTGAATCGCGCCCGATTAAGTAATGGCTTCTGGTTTCCAGCAGATTTTGACCTTCGATGATGGCGCGAGGGTTTGCGCCTTCGGGTTTAATGCGGATGACAGAGGGCGAGGCTACTGGTGAGGACGATTGATTCTGGCGCGGCGTGATGGCGAGTACCGCTTCGCTCTGTGTAAGAAAAAGATTGTAGCCGCTGTTACGGGATAAATATTTCACACGGCTATCGCTTTGCCCATGATTTGCTTCAAAAACGAGTGGCAAATTCGCATAGTCTGGTTGTGACGTACCCGATGATTTATCGAACCCTGAAGCCGATGGCTGTTTGGTATAGGAATGCACAAGTTTGGTGGCGGGTACGACCAGCGCAAAAAATATGAGAAATAGAAAAAGCACATACGAATAGTTCGTTTTAAGACGATTCATCAACATCTCCTTGATTTATTGAAGCAAATCTTTGGGTGGTTTTTGTTTCAGATAGGGGCGCTATTTGAAACTGCGCTTCGTTTCTACTATGAGAGCAAATTGAGGTCAATACTAATTTGCGAAAGCCTGTGAAGGTTAGCCAATGCGAATTGAGGGGCGCCGGAAGCAGGTTAAATGAACGGGCTATTTCATGCCGAAAGCTTCTATCCGTAGGTGATTTGATTAGACCGCAACGGTTCACTTGTAGCCGTCAGGCTTCAAGTGAATCTCGGTGTCCGCAATAAGAGAAACGGTCAGCTATCAAGGGCAAAGTTCATCTTCGGATTAGGCAGAAGAAACCGATAAATCCGATTGTTTATCTGCTTCGTTCGCCAAATCCGAAGCTAAAAATTTAGCTTCGGATTTGGCGCTTTGCCTCAAACGGGTGAACTCCAACACCCGGCTGATGGAGTTCATAAGCCGGCGATTGCGACCAATCATTTCTTCTGTTTGGCCTGTTTTCTGAGAGCCGCGCCCGGCACCGCGCCGGTTACCTTTCCCGCTGCAACAACGGCAACGCCGTTGACGAAAACTTCGGCGATGCCAACCGGTTCAACGAAAGGCTGAGTCATGGTTGATTGGTCAAGCACCTTTTCGGGATCAAAGATAACCACATCGGCTTTCATGCCGACGCGCAGTAAGCCTCTATCATGAATTCCCAATCGCGCGGCAACTGCCGAGGTCATCTTGCGAATCGCCTCTTCCAAAGTCAGCCAATGTTTTTCGCGCACAAACCTGCCGAGCACGCGGGGAAAAGTTCCGGCGCCGCGCGGATGCGCCATTCCTATACCACCGTCACTCGATACCATCACCCATTTTTGTTTGTAAAAGGTTTCAATATCGGCTTCTTTCATCGAACGACAAACCACGCTGGCGCCGCCGTCTTTAACGATTTGAATATAGACTTCGACCGACGTGGTATGGCTGGCGCGGGCAATCTCGTCAAGCGTTTTGCCCTGATAATCCCGATGCGCCGAACAATTGGTGACTAATACATTGCCGCCGCCGCCCACGTCTGCAAGCCCTTTGGCAACCTCTTTCGGGTCATCGTGACGACGACTCGGTATCAGCACAGTAATGGTCGAAGACCACGCATCATAGGGGTAACAATCGGCGGTTACGTCCTGTCCTTTTTTGCGCGCCGCTTCAATCATCGCCACCGCTTCCGGAGCTTTCCCCCAAACGCCGACCGTGCCAACTTTGATATGCGAAATCTGCACCGGAATCTTGGCCTCGCGGCCAATGCGAATGGCTTCCTGCAAGGCGCTGAGCATTAAATCGGCTTCGTCGCGAATGTGGCTCATATAAATGCCCCCGTAACGCGCCGCCACTTTAGAAAGCTCAATCACTTCTTCGGTCGTGCTCGGATAACCGATATCGTATTCCAATCCGCTGGATAGGCCAAAGGCGCCGTCTTTCATCCCCTGTTCGATAATTTTTGCCATTTGAACAATCTCTTCTGGGCTGGCGTGGCGTTTGAAATCTTCTCCCATAACTTGTTCACGCGCGGTTGCGTGACCGATGAAAGTTAAAAGGTTGACGGCAATCTTTTGCGTCTCGCGTCGTTTGAGATAGTCGCTGATCGAAACGGGCGAGCCGCCATCTGCGCCAATGGCCAGCGTGGTGATGCCTTGCATAATTTGACTGCCGGCCGTCGGCTCTCTATCCAACCCTCTATCCGAATGGTTATGAATATCAATAAAGCCGGGCGCGACCACCATACCGCGCGCCTCAATCACCCGCTCGTTCGGTTTAGGTTTTAGCCGGCCAATCTCTTTGATGGTGTTGCCAACGAGGCGCACATCTGCGCGACGACCGGGTGCGCCTGAACCGTCAACCACCGTGCCGTTGACAATTAAAATGGAGGGTTGTTGAGATGGCTCCTGGGCAATAGCGAAGGGAGAAATCGCTGGGACAAGCAGAATAATAATCAACAACGTCGCTAATTTTACTTGCATAGTATTTTCCTTAGTCTATTCCGGCGCGGCTTCAAGTTCGGCAATCTTATTATCCGCAGTGAGCTTCATTGCAATCACAAAAGTCGCATCATTAAACACAACCCGATAGCGATAGGCGCGGATGCTGCCTTCCGCTTTGCGCTCGATGAGCACCGAAGATTTTAAGGCGCCGAGCGCTTTAAGATATGCGCCCACATTTTTGATTCTCTCGGCGGGCCATTCTTTTTGCGCTTCAGCCGTGAACCGCTCCCGTTCAAAGGTGCCCGTTATCAATTTATTCAATACCTCTTTGAACAGGGTGGTCACTTGCGGTTCGGTGTCGGCAATCGCCTTCAATTCCGGCGGCCTCACGCTTGGGATGTAGAGACCGGCAACCTGATGAGCGAGTTTTTCGGGATTGGTTTGCGCGAGATTGGCTAATAAAATAACCGTCAGGTGGTCGTCTACATAACGCGCGATATAACTCTTGAAGCCCTGCCACGCGCCGCCGTGTTCAATCACCTTATGCCCATTGGTGTTGCGAATCACCCAACCGAATCCGTAATTGCCCTTATTCGGTTTACCGTCATTTTGCGTCACCGGAGTCCACATCAAATCGAGGCTCGATTTTTTCAACAGCTTTTCGGTATAAAGCGCCGCATCCCATTTCAGCAAATCCAAAATCGTAAAATAGAGGCTGCCGTCTGCAGTGGTATTCAACACCGGCGACACCCATTCCTGATGCTTGAGTTCGCCCTTCACCAAACGATAGCCTTCGGCGCGATTCACAATAATATCGGCTTCGTTAATGATTCGCGCCGTCGTCATTCCCAAAGGTTTGAAAATGCGCTCTTGCAAAAAATCGCCGTAAAATTTTCCCGTCACTTTGCCAATCAAAATGCCCAGCATCACATAGCCCAAATTGCTGTACATCCATTTTTCACCGGGCTCGAAAGCCAGCGGGATTTGCGCGGCGCGTTTGAGAAGTTCGTCTTCCGTATAGTCACGACGAAAATCGAAATCCTGCGGATAATCGGTCGTCCCTGCGGTATGCGAAAGCAGATGACGCACGGTGATGTTCTTCCAACGGTCGGGCGCATCGGTGAAATATTTGCTGATTTTGTCATCCAGGTGAATTTTGCCTTCTTCGACCAACATCAGGACGGCCGTCGCCGTGAATTGTTTGCCGACCGAGCCGGATTGAAAAATGGTTTCGGGTTTAACCGGAACTTGATGCTCGACGTTGGCCAACCCATAGCCGCGAGCTTTGATGACCTTTCCGTCTTTGACCACGGCAAGCGCGAGGCCGGGAATTTTCGCGCGGCTCATTTCAGCCAGAATGTAGTCATCAATTTTATCGGTTTGCGCTGTAACGCTTGCCGTAAAAATCAACATCAGAATGCCGGCAACGCTGAATTTTCGTTTCATTGGTCTTCCTTCTATACAGTGTTGAGTGATGCAATCAAAGAGTTGGCTGATAGTAAATGACCCCGTGGAAAAAGGCAATTCGCTGGCCAGCCCATCCGGGACCTTCGCGTATTCGACCAATGCCAGGGCTCGCTTGCCAACGGACAATTGCTGTCCTCGGATTGGGCGGATTGGCGGCGCCTGAAAGCCGATGAGCGCCTAAACACCAACCGCCTGAATGCGCTTCAAATCCGCTTAATCCGAGGATAAATTTTAACCTCTCGCCCAACCTGCCTGGTCTCTTGATAGGGCCGCCGGGAATGACACCCTCGCAACCCGCAACCCTACACGGATAGACAACCGATGGGCTTTATTTCTATTATCTTTTCGACGAATACGGACGACAAAATCTCAACCTTGTTGTATTTCTTTATGAGCAAAATCAATCTGTCGCGGCTGGCCTTTCTCTGCCTTTTTTTTCAAAGCTTCAACTTTGTTCTCGCGCAAAATTCTGCCTACCCGGAATGGAAAACCAACACAGAAAAACGCTCCATCAATCTCAAGGATTTGCTAACCCCCGGAGTAACCAAAGACGGGATTCCGGCCATTGACCGCCCGCGTTTCATTGGCGTCAAAGAAGCCGGCAAGTGGTTATCCGAAAATGAAGCGGTCATTGCCCTGCAAGTCGGTGGCGTCAACCGCGCCTACCCGTTGCAGATTCTCATCTGGCATGAAATTGTCAACGATATGATCGGCGGCGTTCCGGTCATGGTGACCTACTGTTCTATTTGCAACAGCGCCATTGTCTTCAATCGCACACTGGCGCGGCGCACGCTTTCATTTGGCATCGCGGGATTTGTTCACGGCTCGAATATGGTGATGTATGACCGCGAAACCGAATCCTGGTGGCAACAATTTACCGGCGAAGCGATTGTGGGCGATTTGACCGGCAAAAAACTGAAACCGTTGCCCGCGCAAATCATCAGCTTCGCGCAGTTCGCCAAGGCTTTTCCAAAGGGCAGTGTGCTGTCGCGGCAAACCGGATTTAATCGCGAGTATGGGACCAATCCGCATTTTCGTTACGATAATCTTGAAGGTCGCCCCAGCCATTTTCGCGGTAAACCCGATGCGCGCTTAATCCCTATGGAGAAGGTCATCGGCGTCGAAATCGGCGACCAGGCGAAAGCCTATCCGTATGCCGTCAGCCGCGCGCGACGGGTCATCTATGATCGAATCGGCGCACAGGAGATTGTCATCTTTCACTCGGACGGTGCGCTCTCGGCGCTTGATGAAACCGATATGACGAAATCAAAACCGGCAGGCTCGACGGGCGTGTTCGAGCCTTTCGTGGGCGGGCGGCGCTTGACCTTTCGTTATGAAGGCGGCGAGTTTGTCGATGCCGAGACCGGCAGTCACTGGAATATCGTGGGCCGCGCCATCGCCGGCAGTTTGCAAGGCAAAACCCTCAAACGTATTGCGCATGGCGATTACTTCGCTTTTGCCTGGCTGGCGTTCAAACCGAAGACCGAAATATTTGGTGAATAGATGTTGAAAGCATGGAGAAACACCGTTTGCGCAATTCAAGCGTCAGCGCGGGCAATCTATTCGATACGGGGAACGGCGTCGCTTTATTTACAACAGTGCGGATATAATCTCGCCAACGGTTCCCAAGGAGCAAGTATTGATGTCGCGTAAAAATCAGATTCAGGCAATCGAGTTTACTCACCTTTTTAGCTGGCGCGCCCATAAGAATCGAAAAATCTTTCTGCTTATGTGCTGGCTGCTAATTGCTCTCTCAGGCAGCCCGTCAATACCTGTCAGAGCGCAGAATCCGAAAGGCGAAAAACCCTCTACACCGCAAGACCAACCGCTCAAACTAAAAACCGAGTTGATAGAAGTGCGCGCCGTGGTCACCGATAAACAGGGCAACCTCGTCAAGAACCTCACGAAAGAAGATTTCGAAATTAGCGAAAATAATAAAAATCAAACTATCAGCTTTTTTTCCGCAGAGAATCTAAGTCAGGCCACGCTTTCGATTGACCGTGTCCAACCCGCCGCAAGGGACAAAGGTTCTGCGCCAGCGGCAAAAGAGGTTAGCCGCACAGTCGTCATCTTTGTTGATACGCTGCATCTTTCAACGGCGAGTTTCTTACGCTTAAAAGAAACTTTGCTGACCTTTATCAACGAACAATTGACCGACCGCGATTTAGCGGCCGTGGTTACCAGCAGCGGCAATCTGGGAATTTTTAGTCAGTTCACCAAGAACAAAGCGGTTTTACGCAATGCGTTAGATAGAATTTCAACCTCATCTGAAATACGCAGAAGCAGTCTCTATTCGCCCTTTCTTGCAGCTAGAGTCGAACAAGACGTTCCTAATGCGATTGAGACGGCGATGAATATTGTCAGAGCTGAAGAACGTCTGCCGGATGACGAGCACACGCGAGCCCTGGTTCGCGCCCTCACCATTGCCAGAGCCAGACAAATTCTCTCCGAAGCGAGTTATCGAAGAAGATTGACTTTATTGACCATGAATGCCATTGCCGAACAACTCGCACGCATGCCGGGTCAACGCTTGATGCTGGCGCTCTCTGACGGCTTTACGATGCTCGATAGCGGCGGAATCGCCGACCCGATTGATTTGCAAGCAGCGGTTAGTCGGGCCGTTCGTTCGGGCGTGGTGATTTATACCTTTGCGGCAAAGGGACTGCGTACCTCTACTTTTTACGATGTGAGCAGCGGCCGGTTTGAAGCCGATAGCGGGCTGTCCGGTAGCATGTTCGCATTTATTTCGGCCGGCGATAATGAATTGGAAAACGGTCTCACGCAAATTGCCAAGGCGACCGGCGGTGAAGCCTTTCTCACCACCAACGATTTAACGGGCGCGCTTGGCAAGACGCTCAACGACAACAACTTCTATTATGCGCTCTCCTATTACCCGTCGAACGAAGAGAAAGAGGCTTTTCGGCGTATCAAGGTTCAGGTCAAAAATCATCCTGAATACAAGATACGCGCCCAGAACGGCTATCTGGCGAGTGAGTTGAAGCGCGACACCAATCCGGAAATTGCTGACCCGCACAAGCGATTGTTGCAAGCGATGAATGCGCCGCTGGTCACGACGGAAATTGCCATTGATGTGTCAGCCGATTTTGCAAATCTCCAAACCGATGGCGCGCAAGCCGCGCTCGTGGTTTATACGGATGGGAAAAATTTGAAATATGTCGAAGAAGAGAAAAGCTTCATTGGTAAACTCGAACTGATGGTAGAGGTTTTGAATTCTGCGGGAAGGTCGGAAAGCATTACGCAGGATAATATCCAACTCAAACTCTCGGCCGAACAACATAAACAAGCCGCGCAAAATGTCTATCGTTACAACAAAGGTTTGCAACTGAAACCCGGTTTATACCAGATACGCGTCGGGGTTCGCGATGAACAGAGCGATTTAATCGGCACAACCTCGACGTGGATAGAGATTCCCGACCTGGGTTCAAAAAAATTGTTTCTGGGCAGTTTGACCCTCGCGAAGTCTTCGACAAATCCTGCACCGGTAGACAAAGAGGCTGAGCAGACCGCCGTAAGCCTGCCGACGGTAAGAAATGGCATCAGCCTTTATCGAAACCGCGACGAAATCGTCTTTGTCTCGCGAATCTATAACGCGTCAAAATCGTCCTCACCGTTAAAAGCGCGCATTCAAATCTTGCAGGGGACGAAGGTGGTGTTTGAAGATGCCTGGCATCCGTTGTCGTCCATGACGCTCAAGAAAGAAGGTGAGGCCGTCGTAGCGGGCGCGCAGCTTAAATTGCAGGCTTTCAAACCGGGAACCTATGAATTTCGCCTGGTCGTCGCTGATGAAAACTTAAAAAATCCACTGGTCACCGGCAAACTCTTCGAGATTGAACCGTAAGCGGTTGGTAACTTGCTGAAAATTTAGCAAGCCGGCAATTGCTCTCTAAGAGCGTGTTTTGAGATTGAATTGAGCCGCCAGGCGGCTTAAGGAAAGTCGCCAGAGGTGAACCCGCAAATTCCCGTCCCGAAGATGCGGCCGGAAGATTCGGGCGCGCGCTTGAAAATCCCTATAAAATCAGCGTTTTTTATGCAGCGCCAGCCAAAAA
>JBIOWC010000316.1:0-29360 GCA_044868105.1 Blastocatellia bacterium | reverse complement strand
CTTGCTGGCTCTGGTGGGCGGCACGCTCGGGTTATTATTCGCCCATTGGGGATTGAACCTTTTACTGGCGCTGGCGCCGCAAAATTTGCCGCGCCTGAATGATGTATCGCTCGACGGTCGCGTGTTGGTCTTCAGCCTGGTTACCACCTTGTTGACCGGAGTGGTTTTCGGATTGATTCCTGCCTGGCAATCATCCAAGCCAAATTTAAGCGAGACGATGAAAGACGGCGGGCGCGGTTCAACCGAAGGCCGGCATCGCCAATTCCTGCGCCAGGCGCTGGTCGTGCTGGAAGTCGCTTCGGCTTTGGTGTTGCTGGTCGGTGCGGGACTGATGATGAAAAGCTTCATGCGTTTGCAACAGGTTGAATTGGGGTTTAAGGCCGACAACGCGCTTGCCGTGTCGGTGGCTTTGCCACAAAACAAATATCCTGAAGAAGAGCGCCAGGTCGCTTTTTTCCAACAACTGATTGAAAAAGTAAAAGCCCTGCCAGGCGTGCAGAGCGTCGGCGCGGCATCTATGGTGCCGCTCAGTCGCGATGATTTCGTGCTGGATTTCGCTATCCAGGGGCGCCCGCCGCTGGCGCCCGCCGCTCGCCAAAGCACGAATTACTATTCCGTCAGCCCAGACTATTTCACGGCCATGGGTATTCCGCTACTTCGCGGCCGGGTGTTCACGGAAAGCGATACCAAAGATGCGCCGCCCGTTGCGGTGATTAACGAAAACCTGGCAAAGAAGCTATTTCCCGACGAAGACCCCATCGGCAAGCGCATCACCTTTGACCTCAGACAGGATAAGCCTGCGTGGTTTGAGATTGTCGGCATTGTTGGCGATGTAAAACATTACGGGTTGGATCAAGCCACCACCCTGCAAACCTACGAGCCTTACACGCAACAGACCTTATCTTATATGACGCTGGTGGCGCGCACGGCTGGCGACCCAACCAATCTGAGCGCCGCCATTCGTCGCGAGGTGTTGAGCCTTGATAAAGAACAACCCATTGCTACGGTCAACACGCTTGAGCAATTTGTCTCGACTTCTATTGCGCAACCGCAATTTTCCACCTTGCTGTTCGGCATCTTTGCAGCTGTTGCGATGGGGCTCGCCTGCATTGGCATTTACGGCGTGTTGAGTTATTCGGTCACCCAACAGACACACGAAATCGGCATTCGTCTGGCGCTGGGCGCGCAAACTTCGGATGTCCTGCGAATGGTCGTCCGGCAAGGATTGATACTGACGGTCGCGGGTATCATTTGTGGTGTGGTTGCGGGTGTGGCCCTGGCAAAGCTGCTCACCGGATTTTCCACTCTGCTGTATGAGGTGAAGGCCACCGACCCGCTTATTTTTATCGTCATTGCGCTCGTCTTGCTGTCGGTAGCGCTTGCGGCTTGTTACCTGCCGGCGCGGCGGGCCACCAAAGTAGACCCGCTGCTTGCGCTGCGCGGTGAATGAAAGGACGCCATGGTGCCGGATTGGAAACCCGAGATCAGAGAACGGCTCGCCGGGGTAAAGCTCACGCCGACGCGCGAGGCGGAAGTCGTCGAAGAACTGGCGCAGCACCTCGAAGACCGCTACTTAGAACTGCGGGCTGGCGGGGCGAGCCGCGCGGAAGCCGCGCGCACCACGTTTGCCGAGTTGAATGAAAACGAATGGCTGAAGAGAGAATTGCAACGCGTCGAACAACGACCCCAACGTGAGCCGGTCGTTTGGGGAGCAAACAGGAGGCCGATGATGTTTGGAGGAATGTGGCAAGACTTGCGATTTGGCTTGCGTAGTTTGCGCAAGCATCTCGGTTTTACAACCATTGCGGTGCTCAGTCTGGCGCTCGGCATTGGCGCTAACACGGCGCTCTTTAGCGTCATTGACGCGGTCTTATTGAAACGTTTGCCGGTAAAAGAGCCAGCCGCGCTGGTGTTGTTTAACTGGCTATCGGGGCCAAAATTCGCCATGGGGACCATTGACGGCAACCTCGATCTGGACGAAGCGACTGGCCTCAACACCAGCACCTCATTTTCTTACTACGCTTATCGGGAGTTCCGCGCCCGAAGCCAGACGCTCACTCAGGTTTTTGCCTTTGCGCCGGTCGAACAGTTGAACGTCAACGCCGGCGAGCAAGCTGAAATCACTTCCGGGCAACTGGTATCGGGCAATTACTACGCCGGGCTGGGAGTCGCTCCGCTGCTCGGTCGCGCGATTGGTGAAGAGGACGACCGGGCGACGGCTGATCCGGTTGCCGTACTGAGCTACCCGTTCTGGCAGCGACGCTTTGGCGGTGAAGTAACGGTCATCAATAAAACCATCAACATCAACAACGTGCCATTTACGATTATTGGCGTCGCGCCGCCGGAATTTTTCGGCACGCTGGACATTGGCGAAGCGCCCGATATTTCCCTGCCGCTGGCGGTCGAGCCGCGATTAAGACAAGGCGGAACGCCCAATTTGGAGGAGCCCTGGAATTGGTGGTTGCGGGTGATGGGGCGACTCAAACCCGGCGTCAATTACGAAGCGGTGCGCGAAGAACTGGCCAGCGTGCTGCACCGGACGGCGCTCGAAGGTTGGGACGCTTTTCCGACGGATAAGAAAAAGACCCCGGATCAACAGGGCGAGCGCGACCTTCCGCTGCTGCGGGTTGAATCCGGCAGTCAGGGGCTCAACGATGTCCGCAAGGGGTATGAAATGCCCCTGCGAATTTTGCAATTCGTGGTCGGTTTGGTGCTGTTGATTGCCTGCGCCAATGTCGCCAATTTACTGCTCTCGCGCGCCACCACGAGACAGAAAGAGATGGCAGTGCGCTTGGCGCTCGGCGCCAGTCGCTGGCGTGTCCTGCGGCAGTTGCTCACCGAGAGTATCTTGCTGGCGCTTATCGGCGGACTTGCTGGTCTGGTGTTTGCGTATTGGGCAAAAGATTTTTTGGTGCAGTGGAATCCGTGGGGCAACAGATTGCCGGTGCTCGACCTCAGCCTGGACTGGCGCGTGCTCGGATTTACGACCGCCGTGTCGGTCTTGACCGGGTTGCTCTTTGGTTGCGCCCCGGCCTGGCGGGCGACACGGGTTGACGTCAATCCGGCGCTTAAGGATGGCGGGCGCGGTTCACAGGGCAGTTCGCGTTCGTGGTTTAGCAAAGCCTTAATCGTCGCGCAGGTCGCCATGTCTTTGGTGTTGTTAATTGGCGCCGGATTATTCATGCGCACGTTGCGCAATCTGCAAACCGTTGATGTCGGTTTCAACCCTGAAAACCTCTTGCTCTTTCGCGTTGACCCGCGGCTGAACAATTATAAGGACGAGCAGATCGCCCAGCTCTATGAAGCGATGGTCGCGCGTCTTGAAAGCGTGCCCGGTGTGCGTTCGGTGACGCTGTCGCGCCACCCTTTGCTTAGCGGGAGCTCTTCGATTAACAGCATACAGGTGCAGGGTCAGGAGCCGCGTTCGGAAAGAGAGAGGCGCGTTTGGACGCAGCGCGTTCGCGCCAATTTTTTCGAGACCATGGAGGTGCCCTTGCTTGCCGGACGCCACCTGACCCTGCAAGACGACCGGCGCGCGCCCAAAGTGGCCATCGTCAATCAAACCCTGGCGCGGCAATTTTTCGGGGACGAGAATCCTCTTGGCCGCCGGTTCGGCTACGGCGCCGTTGAAAATAGTGGCGACATTGAAATCGTCGGCGTGGTCAAGGACGCTTACTACACGCACCTGCGCTACGGTATCCCGCCGACGGTCTACCTGCCTTACCCACAACAAGTGCCATCGCAGATGAATTTTGCTGTGCGTACGACAAGCGATGCCTCGTCTTTCATCCCGGCGATTCGTGAAGCGGTGCAACAGGTGGATAAAAATCTGCCGCTTTTTGAAATCAAGACTCAAGAGCGACAGATTGAGCAGGGGTTTGCCCGGGAACAATCTTTTGCGCGTCTTACGACCTTCTTTGCGTTGCTTGCTCTGCTGCTTTCCAGCATCGGATTGTACGGCGTATTGGCTTATTCGGTGACCCAGCGCGCCCACGAAATCGGCATCCGGCTGGCGCTCGGCGCGCGCAGCGGCGATGTCTTGCTGCTCGTCATCCGGCAGGGCATGTTGCTGGTCACGCTGGGCGCGACAGTTGGTTTGATTGCCGCCTTCAATCTCACACGCTTAATCGAAACGATGTTATTCGAGGTCACGCCGCATCAGCCGGTGATGTTTGCGGGGGTGGCGTTGTTGCTTGCGGCCGTCGGGCTGGCGGCGTGTTACTTTCCGGCGCGCCGCGCCGCCAAGACCGACCCGATGGCGGTGCTGCGCAATGAATGAGTTCGATTTTAAATTTTGGATTTTGGATTTTGGATTGCTGCTGCATGGTTGAGCCCAGTCACTCAGCGATTTTGATTTTTTAGTAAGCAGCAGCAAGTCGGGCGCGGCACCTCGCCCACTTCTGAGAATCCAAAATCTAAAATCTAAAATCCAAAATCCAGGGATTGTTTATGCTTGATTGGAAAGCTGAAATTAAAAAACAACTCGCAGGGTTGAAGCTTGCGCCGATGCGTGAAGCGGAAATTGTTGAAGAACTGACGCTGCACTTTGAATCGCTCTATGAAGAGTTATTAGCCGATGGTGCAAGCGTAGAAGAAGCGTCGCAGGCGCTCTTGGCGGAACTCAAAGAAAGCCCATTGCTGCAGGAAGAGTTGCGCTGGCTGGAACGCGAAGCGCCGCCCGAAGCAATTGTTTTTAATCTAAGGAGGGGAAATATGCTTGCAGATTTATGGCAGGATTTACGCTTCAGTCTGCGCAGTTTGCGCAAGAGTCCGGGATTTACCGCCGTTGCCGTATTAACCCTGGCGCTGGGCATCGGCGCCAATACGGCAATGTTCAGCGTCCTCAATACCTATCTGTTTCGTTCGCTTCCCTATCCCGATTCGCAACGACTGGTGCGGATTTATCGCACGTCGCCGCATTCGCAGAGCTGGCCCCATTCGCCGGGGAACTTCTTTGATCTTCGCGACCAGAACACGGTTTTTGAATCCATGGCGGCTTATTCATGGATCAGTATCAATATGTCTGAGGGGGGAGCGCCTGCCGAACGTGTGCAATGCCTCACAGCAACCGCCGATTACTTCCAGGCGCTCGGCGTTCAACCGGCGCTTGGGCGGGTGTTTACTGCCGAAGAGGAGATGATTCCCAATAACGGCGTCGTCCTCCTCAGTCACCCTTACTGGATGCGGCGGTTCGGCGGCGACCCGAATGTCATCGGTCGCACGCTGAAACTAAACGGTTGGGATGCCCAAGTCATCGGCGTGATGCCGCCCGGCGTCGAGCATCCGCTACTTTGGGGCACGGTTGATATGTGGGGCACGCAGGCGTTTACGGCCGAATCGCGGCGCGAGCGCGACAGTAACTATCTGCAAGTCCTGGGTCGTTTGAAACCCGGCGTCTCCATTCAGCAAGCTGAAGAGGCGATGGTCGGGCTCTTTGCGCACCTGGCAGAAGCCAATGCCACAAACAGCGGTGAGAGTTTGCGCCTTGAACCGTTGCAGCGTTCGCTATCGGATGACATCGGCCGGACGGTTATGTGGTTCACCTTCGGGCTTGCCGGTTTTGTACTGGCGATTGCCTGCGCCAACCTGGCCAATCTGCAACTGGTGCGCACGGCGGCGCGTTCGCGTGAATATGCGGTGCGCGCCGCCTTAGGCGCCGGGCGCGGGCGCTTGATTCGCCAGTCGCTTACTGAATGTCTCGTCATCTCGCTTATCGGCGGCGCGTTGAGTCTGATGATTGCGTGGTGGGGTGTCGACTTCATCAGTCGCAATCTCTTTAGTGAACTGCCGGGGGCAAAAGTGTCGGTTGATTTCAGCGTATTTGGATTTGCTTTGCTCTGCTCTGTGATGACCGGTCTGGTCTTTGGTCTGCTTCCAGCCTGGTTTGCATCGCGCACAGATGTCAATCAAGCGCTCAGTCAAAATGCGCGCGGTTCAACGGCGAGCCGTTCGCATAATCGTTTGCGCCATGCCTTGATTATCGGCGAAATCGCCTTTGCGCTTGTCTTGCTCACGGGAGCTGCTCTTTTCCTTCGCGGCTTGCAACGCTTCACGCACGCGGATTGCGGCTGGCAGGTTGATGGATTATTGACGGCGCAGGTCGGCTTACAGGGCCCTCAGTATATCAACGCGACCGCGCGCGCCAATTTCTGCCAACAACTTGAAGCCCGGCTTGGCGCCTTACCCGGTGTTGAAGCGGTCGGGCTTTCGCTCTCGCATCCGGTCTGGGGTTTTGGCAGCAGCGGGTCTTTTTTGATTGAAGGTCAACCGGAACCTGAGCCGGGTCAAGCGCCGGAGGTTTTTGCCGAGCCGGTGAGCCCGCGCTACTTTGAAGCGATTGGCGCACGCTTACTCGCAGGCCGGACTTTTACCGCTGAAGACAAAGACGACCGTCCGCCCGTGGTCATCATCAACCGGGCGCTGGCCGAGCAGTTTTGGCCCAATGAAAGCGCCGTGGGCCATCGCCTCAGCAGAGGTGCGGGACCAAACCCCCGGTGGATAGAAATTGTTGGTGTGGTCAATGATGTCGGCTCTCCCGGTATTTTGAGCGAACCTTATACGCGCTTCCAGACCTTTTATCCGCTGGCCACCCAACCCCCCTGGGGAGGCTTGACCATTTCGTTGCGCACCACGGTGGCGCCGGAATTGATGACCAATAGTTTGCGGAGCGCGGTCGCTGAAGTTGATTCGAGCCAAGCCATCTTTCAAATCCAAACCGCCTGTAACGGCGTGAATCAAGGACTCGGCAGCATCTCGTTGCTCGGCAACCTGCTCGGCGCTTTTGCGGCGCTCGGATTGGCGCTGGCAAGCGTAGGCATTTATGGGGTGATGTCTTATTCGGTGGCGCAACGCAGGGGTGAAATCGGTATCCGTCTGGCGCTCGGCGCTCGTCAGAAAGATGTTCTCTGGCTGATACTCGGCAAAGGAGTGCGTCTCAGTTTGTTTGGCACGCTGCTCGGATTTGGCGGCGGGTATGCGGTGGCGCGCCTGTTGCAATGGGCAATTCCGACATTGCCGACGCGTGACGAAACGGCGCTTGTCATTATCGCGCTGATGCTGATTGTGGTCGCCCTGGTCGCCTGCTGGTTGCCGGCGCGGCGGGCAATGAAGGTCAATCCCATGGAGGTGTTGCGCTGTGAATGATTACGATTTTGGATTTTAGGTTTTGGATTTTGGATTATCGGGATTTGAGATTTCAGATTTTGGATTTTGGATTTTAGATTTTGGATTGCTGCGGCTTCGGTGAACCCAGGCGATCGGCGGCTTTGATTTTTGCGATGACCAAGCAGCGCACACCATCTCGGCCTGCTCGGTCAATCCAAAATCCAGAATCTAAAATCCCCAATTCCTGAGGGAAGCATTTATGCCTGAATGGAAAGAAGAGATTAGCCAGCGACTGGCGGGCCTCGGCCTGGCGCCAACGCGCGAAGCTGAGATTGTCGAAGAACTGGCGCAACATCTCGATGACCTCTACGCGGAACTCACGGCCAGCGGGGCCTCGAACGAAGAAGCTTCTCAACGCGCGCTCAGAGAATTGAGCGCGCGTAAATTATTGGCTAAAGAGTTAGCGCGCGTTGAACAACAAGTTAAACACGACCCATTTATTTTCGCAGTGAATCGAAGGAGCAAGATGATTCAAGACCTCTGGCAAGACCTCTACTTTGGCGCGCGCATGTTAAAGAAGCGACCGGGCTTTACCTTAATTGCAGTCGTCACTCTCGGTTTAGGCATTGGCGCCAACACGGCGATTTTCAGCGTCGTCAATGCGCTGCTGTTGCGTCCGCTACCGTATGTGGATGCCGGACGACTGGTGCAACTGGCGGAACGCTCACGCGAGGGCAAACGATTGGAGGTCGCTTATCCGAACTTCGTTGATTGGCGCGCGCGCGCCACCTCGTTTGCCGGCCTGGCCGCGACGGCGCCAATCTCTTTTAACCTGATAGGCGAAGACAAAGCCCTGCGTGTGGATGGGCGCACGGTCAATTGGAATTTCTTTCAATTGCTTGGCGTGCAGCCGCAACTCGGCCGGCAATTCGCTGAAGCCGATGACCGCTATGGCGCGCCGCGCACGGTTATGCTCAGCCACAACTTCTGGCAGCAACGCTTTGGCGGCGAACCCAGCGTCATCGGCAAATCGCTCTTACTGACCGGCGAAAGTTATACGGTAATCGGCGTGCTGCCTGAGGGGTTTGAATATTTTGAAGCCGCCGATGTCTATACGCCTAAAGAAATCTTTCTGGCGCCGGATTCCGGTATGGCCGATCGCGGCAGCACGGCGGCCGACTCCTATGCCGTCGCGCGACTAAGGCCCGGCGTCACCATCGAGCAGGCAAATAAGGAGATGGCGGCGCTCGGCGCGCAACTGGCCGAGGAATATCCCCAGGTCAATGAAGGCAAGAGCGCGCAGGCCGAAGCCTTGCAGGACGTCATGTCGGAAAGCGTGCGCCAGTCGCTATGGGTGTTACTGGGCGCCGTCGCGTTTATTCTGCTGATTGCCTGCGTCAATGTCGCCAATCTCTTACTGGTGCGCGCCGCCGAGCGCCAAAAAGAACTGGCGGTGCGCGCCGCCTTAGGCGCCGGGCGCGGGCGTATCGTGCGGCAATTGCTCAGCGAAAGTCTGTTGACTGCCGGCCTGGGCGGCGCCTGCGGATTGCTCGTCGGACGCTTCATGCTCGCCGGTTTGCTCAGTCTCGCTCCGGCCGAGATTCCCTATCTGAACCGCGTCGGATTGGACAGCACGGTCTTGCTGTTCACCTTAGCGATAGCCGTTTTAACCAGCCTCTTTTTCGGCTTGCTTCCGGCTTTGCAGGCCTCGAATACCGAGCTCCAGGCGGCGCTTAAAGAAGGCGGGCGCTCGACGTCTGGAACCTCACGCGAGCGGGTGCGAAAGGCTTTGCTGATTGCCGAAGTGAGCCTGTCTCTAGTGTTATTAGTCGGCGCCGGCCTGCTGGTGCGTTCGATGTACAAGCTGCTGCAGGTTGACCCCGGGTTCAATGCCGACAATCTGTTGACCCTGCGAATGAACCTGCAGGGCGGGCGATATAATCCTCAAACGGCGCTGGTCTTTTATGACGAAGTCTTAGCGCGGGTCTCTCAGGTGCCGGGCGTAGAAGCGGCAACCCTCGCCCATTCGTTGCCGCTCAACGGGTCAAACTGGAACTCAGTCTTTACGGTCGCTGATAAACCGGTGCCTTCACGCGCTGACCTGCCGGAATCGGACTATCTGCGGGTGAGCCCCAATTACTTTGATACCCTGGGCCTTCGCCTGTTACAGGGACGGTTGTTTTCGACTGCCGACCGGCCGGAATCTGCGCCGGTGGTGATTATCAACGAAACCCTGGCGCGCCGCCTGTGGCCCGGCGAAGACCCGGTTGGCAAACGCATCAAACAGGGTTTTCCCGAAGAGGATTCGCCGTGGCGCGAAGTGGTCGGGGTGGTCAATGATGTCAAGATGAACGGCGTTGAACGCGCCACGTCAATGCAGACCTATGTGCCCTTTACACAAATGCCTGGCGTATCGGTGGGGTTGATTGTGCGCACGCAAGGAAGTTCCAGGGCGCTTGCCCATTCGGTTGAGCAGGCGATTCATGGGCTCGATAAAGACCTGCCGGTCTTCTTGATTCGGACGATGGATGACATACTCGGCAAGTCGCTCGCCGGGCGGCGCTTGATGCTCATCTTGCTGGTGAGCTTTGCGGCCCTGGCGTTGGTGCTCGCCAGCGTCGGTATCTACGGAGTAATTTCTTATGCCGTCCGCCAGCGCACCCACGAACTCGGTATCCGGCAGGCGCTCGGCGCCCAGCCGCGCGATATCTTGCAGTTGATTCTCTCGCAAGGATTGAAGCTGAGCCTGATGGGCATCGCCATGGGACTGGTCGCCGCTTTGGCGCTCACCCGCTGGATGGAAAGTCTGCTCTTTGATGTGCGCCCCGCCGATGCGCTGACCTATGGCGTGATTGCCGTCGGATTGTTGTTGGTTGCCTTGCTGGCTTCCTGGATTCCGGCGCGCCGCGCCACCAAAGTTGATCCCTTGACCGCCTTGCGACATGAATGATTGCGATTTTGGATTTTAGATTTTAGATTTTGGATTATCGGGATTTTGGATTTTAGATTTTGGATTGCCGCTGCCTCAGTGAATCCAGACGATTGGCGTAGTTGATTTTTGTGATGGCCGAGCAAAGCAGTGCATGGCACCTCGACCTTCTCGGTCAATCCAAAATCCAAAATCTAAAATCCAAAATCTGAAAGGGAGCTTTAGCGATGAGAATCCTTTGGCAAGACCTGCGTTTTGGCGCGCGCATGTTACTTAAAAATCCGGGCTTCACGATGATTGCCGTTATCACCCTGGCGCTCGGCATTGGTGCCAACACGGCGATTTTCAGTGTCGTGAATGCAGCGGCGCTGCGCCCCCTGCCTTATCAAAACAGCAATGAACTGGCGATGTTTCATTTCACCGATGGGCAAGACAATGAGGTTTGGCAGGTCAACGCAGCGGCCTATTTGAATTTAAAAAATCAAAACCACATCTTCACAGATGTCGCGGCCTGGGGGAATGACACTTGGCTCGTGAATCTCACGGGCGACGGCGAAGCGGAAAGGTTGCAGGGGTTTCAAGTCTCGGCAAATTTCTTTCAGGTGCTGGGGGTTGGGGCGGCGCAAGGTCGCACGTTTTTAAGCGAAGACGGGCAGACCGGCAATCATCAGGTTGCGGTCTTAAGCCATGAATTTTGGCAACGGCGATTTGGCGGCGATTTAAGCATCGTCGGGCGTTCCATTCTGCTAAACGGCGCGCTCTATCAGGTCGTCGGGGTAATGCCCGCCGATTTTCGTTTTGTTCTGAAGACCGATGTCTGGAGCCCGTTGGTCTTGAACCCGGCGCCAATCAATGAGCCTAATGCCGGCCTTTTACATGAAGTTTTTCGCCTGAAACCGGGCGTTTCAACCGAGCAAGCGCGGGTAGAAGTCGAAACGCTTTTGCGCCCTTTTCTTGACCTGCCCGGCGACAGTTGGCGCGGCCAATTAAAACCGCTGCAAGCGGTACTCATGGGAAATGTGCATGAAATGCTGTTCGTCCTTTTCGCGGCCATCGGTTTCGTGTTGTTGATTGCCTGTGTAAACATCGCCCATCTGTTACTCACACGCGCTTCGATGCGCCGCAAAGAATTGGCCATTCGTCTGGCGCTTGGCGCTTCGCGCTGGCACCTCGTTCGTCAATTGCTGATTGAAAGCGCGCTGCTTGCCAGTGGCGGCGGCGCCGTCGGGCTGCTGTTGGCGAATTGGGGAATTCGCTTTCTGCTGGGCGGACTTCCCGAATGGGTGGCGGCAAAAAACGGGCGCGTTGCGACGCTCTCGCTTGACGGCTGGGCGCTCGGCTTTACTCTGGCGCTCTCTTTACTGACGACCCTGATGTTTGGTTTGCTTCCGGCGCTGCAAACCTCGAAGGTCAACCTCACTGAGGCGCTCAAAGCCGGCAGTCAGGGGCTTACAGAAGGGGGTAGGCAAAATCGTTTGCCTTCCTGGCTGGTGGTCGCAGAGGTGGCGCTCGCCCTGGTCTTGCTGGTCGGCGCAGGACTCATGATAAAAAGTTTCTGGCGGCTTACGAACCTCCCGCGCGGTTTTGACGAGCGCCGTGTGCTGACCGCAAAGCTTGATCTGGCGAGCGACCGTTACGGTAAGTTTGAACAGGCGGCGGCCTTTTATCAGCAGTTGCTTGAACGGGTGTCGGCCATTCCGGGTGTCGAATACGCCGGCCTCACCAACGGGTTTTTGGATAGAGCATGGCGCGTCACGATTGCCGAACATGCGCCCTTACCTGAAGAAGAGAAGCCCATTGCCTCGCGCCATCCGGTAAGCCCGGATTATTTCCGCGCGATGAGTATTCCGATACGCGCCGGGCGTTTTTTTCAGGACCGTGATGTGAAAGGGGCGCCGCCGGTCGTCATCATTGATGAAACGCTGGCGCGGCGTTATTTCCCTGACGAAAATCCGCTGGGTAAACACCTGCGGTTTGAAGAGACCTTGCGCGAGATTGTCGGTATCGTCGGCGCCACCAGAGCCTGGAAGCGTTTCAGTTTAGGCCTGGATGAAGAGGTTCCGCACGTTTATGTGCCCTATGGGCAGGAGCACTGGGGAACGATGGCGCTGATGGTTCGCGCGCCATCGGGCGCGCCGTTGAAACTGATTCCAGCCATTCGTCAGGAACTTGCCGCCATAGATAAAGACCAGCCCATTCATTCCTTCAAACTGCTTGAAGACTCGGTTGCTGAACTGGGCACCGAGCAGCGCTTTTCCACCTTACAGTTGACGGCCTTTGCGCTGCTTGCGGCAATGCTGGCGGGCCTGGGAATTTATGGCGTTATCGCTTATTCGGTCGCCCGGCGCACACTGGAAATCGGCATCCGACAGGCGCTCGGCGCCCAGCCGCGCGCGGTCTTGATGCTGATTGTGATGCAGGGCATGCGGCTGGCTCTGGCGGGCGTCTGTCTCGGACTATGTGCGTCATTTCTATTAACGCGGTTCTTGAAATCCCTGCTGTTTGAGATGAGCGCCAACGACCCGTTGATCTTCGCGACGGTTCCGGTGCTGTTGATGGTTGTCGCCTTCGTGGCCTGTTACCTGCCGGCGCGGCGCGCCGCAAAAATCGCCCCTTTGGTTGCCTTGCGGTATGAGTAGCTTGGCGGCCGGCATTTTCTAAACGTTTATGATGAAGAAATCGAGCGCCAACGATGGCGCCACCCCTATAGCGAATTGCAAATATGGGAGTTGAGGAAGCAGTCCAAGACCGCTTCCTCAACCGCTGCTTCAGCATCATCAATCGCAAAACGCTCTAGTGACCTTTGCGGAATTTATCCGCCTGGTGAAAACCCGTCGCAAACCAGCAATAATTTAAGCTTCAACATAGCTTGCTCACAAAGTTCACAAAGAGCACGAAGCTCACCCAGTCCCCTGAGCTTTTTCTTCGCCATCATTGGGCAGGATGAGCGTCCATAATGATGATTTCCACAATGAACCGAGGCATTGTCAAAGACGTCGGAATCGGTCTATCTTCATAACAACTCAGCCGCGAAAAAAAATCTCGTCAATTTGCCGAAAATATTTTGGAAGGTTTTGCGCTTGCCGGCGGAATAGTTCATGTCAGCCGATGGAAAGAATAATCAGATGATGACAGACGCGATGACTTTCAGCGATGGCGAACTGCTGCAGCTCATGTCGGGCGGCGATGAGCAATGCTTCACCGTGCTTTATCGCAGACATCAAGCCCCCGTCTATCGGTTTGCCCTTTTGATGAGCGGTTCTCCAAGCGTTGCTGAAGAGGTTACTCAGGAAGTTTTTCTGACTCTCATGCGCGAACCCGAGCGGTATGACGCGTCGCGCGCCACGCTTGCCGCCTACCTGTGCGGCGTCGCGCGCAATTATGTCCGTCGTTGTGTGGAGCGCGAGCGCCTCTATGTTCCGCTTGTCGAAGACGCCGCGGCGGAGACCTCGCTTGCGACCTTGATATCTCAAGATGACCCGCTCGGAGATTGCACGCGCAACGAGTTAATTAAGTTTGTGCGACTGGCGGTGCTCGCTCTGCCGGCGCGTTATCGCGAAGTGGTTGTGCTCTGTGATTTTCAAGAGATGAGTTATGCGGAAGCCGCAGCGGCGCTTGATTGCGCGATTGGCACGGTCAATTCGCGCTTGCATCGCGGACACGCTTTGCTGCTCAGAAAATTGCGCGCCGCGGGAAAGCTGGATGCAACTTCGCCTGACGCGCAATGGATAAGGTGTTTTGTATGAATTGCAAGGATGTTGAAAAACTGGTGCGGGCACTGGCGCGCCATCAAATCATGGATAGGCTCCTGGGTGAACAGAGCTTGGTGCACACGGCTCACTGCAAGCAATGCGCGGCGCGCTTGATGGAAGAGCGCGCCTTACTTGCAGGCGTGCGAGCCGTGGTTAGCGAAATCAACCAGGAAGAAGCGCCCGCCAGGGTTGAAACCGCGCTCCTTGAAGCTTTCCGCGCGCAGCAGACGAGGCTGCCGATTTCCGCCGCGCCGCGAGCCCTACCTGTGAAGACCGCCGCGCTGCATTGGCAGCGCGGCGCCATAGCCGCCGGCCTCCTGATTCTCTTATCACTGGCGGTCTTTTCCTGGCAATCGCGTTCGCTCAGGCCACTGCCCGAAGCGCCAGCCATCGCGTCAGCGACAGCCGGCGCGTCAGCGATAGACGGCGCGCCGCCGCTCGTTCAGCCTGAACTGCAAAAACCGGTCGCTGAATTGGCGCCCGTACAAGGCGCCCGCCGCCCGGCGCCGCGCCGCCAAAACCTTGCCAGCAAGCCCGAAGTCGTCACTGAATTTTTTTCCCTGACGGAAGCCGACGAGCTTGAGGCTTTGGAAAATGGTCAGATTGTGCGCGTCGAGTTGCAAGGGGCAGCGCTTCTTGAAGTCGGCTTACCGGTTGATGTCGCAATGGTGAATGAATCAATAAAAGCCGATGTGGTGTTAGGACCGGACGGACTGGCGCGCGCTATTCGCTTCGTCCGTCAATGAGGCTGCCGCTTTAAATATTGCTGATGTGAACAAAGAGAGAACATATGAATAGAGAGAACCGACCCTTTATCACCTTCATCATCTTGCTGGCGTTGCTGCTCAATGGCCGCGTGGCGCTGGCCCAAGAGATTAGTTCACAAGTGAAAAAAGAGGTGACTCTGGAAACCGATTTCCAGTTTGAACACAACTTTTTTTCGGCGAGCACCTTCAAAATTTTTG
The DNA here is from genome assembly GCA_044868105.1 of Blastocatellia bacterium. Lineage (GTDB taxonomy): Bacteria > Acidobacteriota > Blastocatellia > UBA7656 > UBA7656 > JBFMDH01. The sequence goes on along the minus strand of JBIOWC010000316.1, from coordinate 14,610 downwards.
AGTCGAAATATTTCGGTAAAATAGTCAAAGGCGCGCCCTATTCGGCGACCGCCATCACCGAGTTTGTGCAAACGCTTGGCGACGGCAATCAAATTATTCGCAAGAATGAAACGAAAGTTTACCGCGATAGCGAAGGGCGCACCCGGCGCGAACAGAAACTGGAGACCATCGGCAAATGGACAGCCGCCGGTGACGCGCCGCAGATGATTGCGATTAACGACCCGGTGGCGGGCTTTACCTACAGCCTTGACCCGCGTGCCCGTACGGCGCGCAAAGGCACGGTTGCCTTCAAGTACCAGAGCGATCGGGAGCAAAGGATTAAGGATGACGAAAAGCGCGTGAAAGAGATCGAGAAACAGGAGAAGGAGCGCGCCAGGCGCTTTGAGGACGAGTCAAAGACCCGCGAACGGATAATGACGGAACGCGCCAAAGCGCGTGAAGAGATGTTGGAAAAGCGCGCCAAAGAACATGAGAAGCAGGAGCGCGAAAGAGAAAAAAAGTATGAAGAACTGAGGAAGGAACATGAGAAACGCTATGAAGAGATGTCGAAGGAACGAGTCAAGCAATATGAAGAACGGAAGCAGGAACTGGATAAACACTACCAGGAGCAGATAAAAGAACATGAACGACAGTTCAAAGAACGCCAGGAAGAGATGAAAGCCCGCGAGCAGCAGTTGAAAGAGCGTAAAGAACGAATGAAAGAGCTGGAAAAATCAGACAAAAAAATTGACGAGCAGATTAAATTGAAAGACCGCCCGCTGAAAAAAGAGATTAGCGCTGTGGATGAAAAGAAAAAGATTGAAGCGCTTGGCAAAAAAATCATCGAAGGCGTCGAAGCCGAAGGCAAGCGTTCAACGCGCATCATTCCGGCTGGTGAAATCGGCAACCGGTTACCGATTGAGATCGTTGATGAAAACTGGTACGCCGCCGATTTGCAGGTGCAGGTGATGACCAAACACAGTGACCCGCGCGCCGGCGTAACCACTTACCGATTGACTAACATTAGTCGCAGTGAGCCAGCGCGGGCGCTCTTTGAACTGCCGTCCGACTATACCGTCATCAATGATGCTGATTTGAGAAAAAGAGTGACGAAGCCTTTGGCGCCAAGTAAGCCCGCCACGCCCGAAAGCTCGTCCGAACCCGCGCATAAACCTGAGCCGCCGAAAAAACCTGAGCCGTCGAAAAAACCTGAGCCGAAGATGCCTGAACGAGTTCTTTAAGAAATTGCTGCCCGGGTTACCCGGCAGGCTCTTGAACTCGTCTGAGATGAAAAGCGGCTACCCAGCCTCAATACCTTTAGGAGTTGTCTCTAGCGATTGATTCGTGCGTCCAAATAATTTTTCTAAACAATTTCCGTCTGCTTCAAGTAGATAATAATAGGAAACCTGTACTTCAGCCGATAGCTCAAGCGCTGGACGTTTTGGAGGTATCATTGCGCAGGCAAAGTCCGGGTCGGCGTGTAGCTTCAACTTTGACCCGTAATTTGCCCCGCCAACTTTTAAACGCTCGGTAGCGAATAAACTGCAAACTCCGTTGACCTAAAGACCTCAGGGTCTAATGACCTCAGGGTCAAATGACCTCAAAGTTTGATGGCTATAGCGGTTTGCGAATCAATTGACTGACAAGTGGTTGAGCGTTGATCTGAAAGACCGCTTCTCAACCCCGTCAAACATTTAGCAATTTGCTCTAACGTGACGCTCGCGACGCTTTCCTCTGGCACACAGAAAGCGCCGGCGGGTCAGTCGGAGTTTGCGCTTTTTTCGCTACAAACCCTGTTTCAACCGGTAGCCTTAACTAAGGAGCCTGCATCGGAGGTCAACTATGTTTAACCATCGTGTCGCCTGGACTGTTATCCTTCTGGTCTATTGTGTTGCGCCGTCAAGTGCCCAAGATCCTCAAGCGGCCAGAGACTTTTACATGCGCGGGCAGCAGCGCTATTTTAAGCGCGACTTCAAAGGCGCGATTGCCGAATTTACCAAAGCCATAGAGCTGAGCTCGCGCCCGGCCGCGCCTCAGCAACCGCAGAATTGGGGAGTCAAATCAAGCTTCAATGATGAAGCGGTCAGTCCTGGGGGCATCTCCGTCATTGACCCGCTTGCGGCCCGCGCCTACACCGACCGCGCCCTGGTGCGTTATAACGTGGGCGATTTAGATGGCGCGATTGCCGATTGCAATCAGGCGATTGCCATTGATTCGGGACTTGCCGAAGCTTACAACAATCGTGGCGTAGCGCGTTCAGCCAAAGGCGACAACCAGGGCGCAACGAGTGATTTCAACCGGGCGATTAAAATCAATGGGCAATTCACCCAGGCCTATAACAATCGCGGTAACATACGCTTTAAGCAAAGCGATTTCGCGGGCGCTATTGCGGATTTTGACCAGGCGATTATGCTTGACCCGGAGAGCGCCGAAATCTACTGCAATCGCGGGCTTGCCCGTCGGGGCGAAGAGGATATTGAAGGAGCGTTCGCGGATTTTGATCGAGCCATTGCCATCAACCCGCGTCTCGCCTGGGCTTATCTTGGTCGCGCTTCTGCGCGTTCAGCAAAAAATGATTTGAGCGGAGCGATTAGCGATTTCACCCGCGCCATTGAAATTGATCGGCGTTTTGCGATGGCTTATGGAAATCGCGGACTCGTGCGCTTGCGCCTCAAACAAGATGCGGATGCCGAAAAAGATTTCGCCGAATGTCTGAGACTCGACCCCTCCTTTAAATCGGAACTTGAACAACTCATTCGGGATGAAAAAGCGCTACGCCTGAAATAAGCGACTGGCTAGCCCCTGGATGAATTGCACGGGGTGCACAATCTGACGCACATTGAAATGAAAATGAGCAGGTTCGGTTGAAAACCTGATGCCGTTGATGAATCGCTTTGCAAAAGCCTTTTTTGCTCGCGTTACTCCTATGTCGGCGAAGTCAAAACTTTGCCGTTGAATTCAATATTACCTCTTAGGAGTGACCCTACATGAAGAAACAACACAGTCTCGATTTGCACACTATTCCCGCGCCAGCGGTGTTGACCGAAAAGCAGATGCCACCCGCCGGTCGCCACACCGCTCGCGTGGGAGACAACATCGCTATTCAACCCTTGAGTAAAAGAGCCAGCGAGATGCTTCTGCTACTGCTCATCCTGGGTTTCGGATTCGCCTCGGTGCCACAGGCGGCAGCGCAGCAATATCAGGTATCCTATTTGGATTCTCTTGGCGGCAGCAACAGCCGGGGCAATAGCATTAACAACCGCAGTTGGATTGCCGGTTTTTCGCGCCTCACCGGAAACCAGAATCGGCACGCTACGTTGTGGCGAAATGATTCGTTAGTTGACCTCGGCACGCTCGGCAGCGCTGAAAAAAACAGTAGCGTCGTGTGGCCCGTGAAAAATAATCGCGGGATTATTGCCGGCATCTCGCAAACCAACACGCCGGAACCGAATGGTGAAAGTTGGAGCTGCGCGCCGTTCTTTTCAGGCCCGTTCCGAACCGGATATACCTGCGTGGGGTTCGTTTGGCAAAACGGACTGATGCAGGAACTTGCCCCGCTGCCTGGCGGCAATAACAGTTTTGCAACCGGCGCCGACAATCAAGGGCAGGTCGTGGGATGGGCTGAAAATGGCGTTCATGACCCGACCTGCACCAACGGGCAGGTTCTTCAATTCCGCCCGGTGGTCTGGGGACCTGACCCGGCGCAAATTCGCGAACTGCCGCTGATTTCCGGCGACTCAAGCGGCGCGGCTACAGCGATCAACAACCGCGGCCAGGTCGTCGGTATTTCCGGCGCCTGCGACCAGGCGGTTGGTCGCCGAACCGCCAAACACGCTATCCTCTGGGATAAAGGCCGGGCGATAAATATTGGTAATCTTGGCGCTGAACTCTGGATTACGCCGATGGCCATCAATGATCATAGCGAGATTGCCGGCTTCGGTGCGACCAGTCCCGATGACCTTGATGGCAATTTTCTGCGCGCCTTCTTCTGGAGCAAAAAAGATGGCATGAAACAGATTGACCCCTTGCCGCTCGCGGCTCATGTCTCCAGTCAAGCCAATGCCATTAACGAGCGCGGGCAGGTGGTCGGCTCTTCGTGCACGATTGCCGGGGATTGTCGAGCCTTCGTCTGGGAAGATGGCGTTCTCGTCAATCTCAACGACCTTATCGCTCCCGGATTTAATGGCGTGCTCACCAACGCTCAAGATATAAATGACCGCGGCGAAATCACCGGCAGAGCCTTTGATCCGGCTTCAGGAGAACTCAGAGCCTTTGTCGCCGTGCCGGTTGCCAGAGGCCAAGCCAGTAAAGTTTCGTCTCCTTCACAAACAGTAGTTTTGCCGGAATCGGTAAAGCAGATGCTTCGCAAGCAGCGCGGACTTGCGAGTCTCGCGCAATAGACCTGGTGATAGATTTGGTGACTGACTGGGAACCTCAGCCGCCCTTTATTGGGAGTTTTCGATAAACTGGCGGCTGAGATTTTTTTAGACTGCGCTGAGATTTTTTAGACTTCAAAGTTGCGAGGCTTTTTAACCTTCAGGGTTGCGAGGCAAAGTTGCGTGACGAAAGCCAGCGGGTTTTAACCTGCAAGTGAGCTTCGCCGCGGAGGCTGCGGATGCTTTCGATAAACGCGGATTATCCGCGTGAATTCGCTTAGGTCCGCAACCTCCGCGGGGAAATAAGCCTTGAATCTACGAGCCTTGATTTTTCGTGTGAAACCTTAATTTTCCGTGAGAAGCCTTCATTTTCTGTGCGAAACCTCCATCAACCGATTAGCCGATCAACGCCTTGAAGCTGAACTTCACCGAGAGCGAAATTTTGCGATTGGTTTGACAGGGTTTGCCCCCTCCGTTAGGCTGAAAATCCCTGCATATGCGACCTCCATGCGATAGAGCGAAACCGGCTGATAGCCTCAATGCGTTCACCGGCATCATCCTGAAAATGTTTAGAGGAGAGCGCCAGCCATGCAGTCCCGGCAAAGGAAATAATGCAGAGCCCGGTGCTCAACATCATTCTCAAGTCCGCGAGTCAGACCGAACCATGAGACATCGAAGATATATCGTACAGGCAGTTATCGCCGCTTTGATTTTCCTGCCTAGCGTTGCGCGCCGGTGTCCGGCCATCCAACCGACGCTCCTGCTACACGGCGCGGGCGACCTCAACTCCGATAGCGCGCGGGCGGTTCAGGCAGATGCCGCGCCGGCCGCAGACCGTCCGGCGCCGCGCACCGACCAGAACTCCAGGCTGGCGCACGCCGAGTTGCTGGAGAAGCGGAAGAAGGGCCGCATTGACGTTTATTTTGAGGGCGACTCGATTACCCGGCGATGGGGCACGAGTGACGAGCAGTACAAGGCGTTTTTGGAAAACTGGCGGCAGAACTTCTTCGGCTGGAACGCTGCTGACTTCGGCTGGGGCGGCGACACCACGCAGAACATTTTGTGGCGGCTCCACAACGGAGAGCTGGATGGGGTCAACCCCAAAATCATCGTCCTGATGGCCGGCACCAACAACATCGGCAAACAGTCTCCACAAGGTTCCCCTGATCCGAGAGTCGCCGACATCACCCGCGGCATCAAAGCCATCCTCGACCTCTGCCGGCAGAAAGCTCCCAAGGCCACTATCATCCTGATGGGCATCACGCCGCGCAACGACAACCTGGCGGTGATGCCCCTCATCAACCAGATCAATGCCAACATCGCGAAGTTCGCCAACGGGAAAACCATCAAGTACGTGAACATCAACAATCGCTTGGCCGACAAAGATGGCCGGCTGTTTGAAGGCATGGCGAACAAGGACGGCTTGCACCTCGACGTGAAGGGCTACCAGGTGTGGGCTGACGCGCTGAAGCCGATCTTCACCAAACTGCTTGGCGCGCCCGCAAAAGAGGACCATGCCCCGCCTCCCACTGGCGACCCGAGCGCCAAGAGATAGGAACGCCCGCGAAGGGAAGTCGAAAAACTCGCCCGCCGCTTGCCGCTGCGCGAGAACGAGGTGTACCTCCTGACACGCCAACCGACAATGACTGCCAAACCTATCGGCGGGCGGTGAATTCGGCAGCGGAACCGGCTAAGGTTTGCGCGAGTGGCCGAGACTTAGGGTGGCCGGGGTGCGCTTTCACCCGCTCTTCTTCATCTCCGCGCTGGGAAAATTTCACCTCATCTGTAAGCGGCGGCACACATTCAGGCGCAAATGAGCAGGTTCGGTTGAAAACCTCTGGTGACCTGCCGAAGGCGTGGCAAAATCGCCCGCGCCGGCCTTCTTGATGTGATAGATTGCGAGTGAGCGTCTAAACTTTCGGGTGAGTTAAAATTGGGATTTGAAGATAATGACCCGACCACGAGTTGGCAACCAATCTGCTTGGCGGTCTGGCGGCGTTCGTGGTCGCCCTGGCGAGCAACCGAAAGGTTATTTCACATCAGGAGCCGCAAAAAAAATGTGCGCCTTGACCAACCTTCGCCTAACTTTTATTCGCCCCCTATCCTAATCGTGTGACTTGACGGAGAGATGATTGAATGAACCCTCAACCTATGCAGACCGAAGATGTGAAAGGTGCCAGCGTCGAGCGCCTTATTGCTGCCCTTGATACGGAGTATCAGGCGGCGGTTAAGAACAATGATGTCGCGACCATGGATCGCATTCTTGCCGATGATTTCGTTCTCGTCACCGGCAATGGCAGCGTGTACACTAAAGCCGATTTACTTAAAGAGGCGAGCGAAAAAACCATAATCTATGAACGGCAAGAGGATTCCCAACAAACGGTTCGCCTGTGGGGCGATACCGCCATTATCACCGCCCTGTTGTGGGCCAAGGGAACGGATCGCGGAAAGCCGTTCGATTACCAGGTCTGGTTTAGCGACACCTATGTCTTTACGGCGGGCGGCTGGCGCTATGTATTCGGGCAGGCTTCGCTGCACTTGCCCACAACCTCCGAGTGATTTCTGTTTCCAGAAAGGGGCGTCAGATGAATGTTCCATCTCCTTTTGCGCAACTCAGTCATAATGGCTTTCGTGTGAGTTTGCTAACCGACCCGCCCGGTTTGGCTGAAGTCCCCGGCCTGGCAGACACGCGCATTTCGATTCACGTCGGCACGCCGGTTCAGGTCGCCTGTCGCAGAGCCGGCCATTACCACAACGGAATCTCCGTACACGGCGATATTCATATCATTCCAGCCGACACGCCGAGCTTATGGGAAGTGAAAGCCAAAGACACCTTTCTCACTTTGAGCGTGTCACCGGCGCTGCTTGGCCGCGCCGCCGAGCAATTGGGAGTTGACTTGAAGGGCCTAGAGATTAGAAATCGTTTTCAGGTGCGCGACACCCAGTTGGAAAATATCGGCTGGGCGCTCAAAGAGGAGATGGAGTGTGGTAATCCCTGCGGCGCAGTCTATCTCGACAGTCTCGCTTTAACCGTCGCCATGCGTCTGCTTTGCTGTCACAGTTCGCAACCCGTAGAGATGCGCAGACCCAACAAACGCCTGTCGGATCGCCGGCTCCGGCAGGTCTTCGATTATATCGAAGATAACCTCGCGGGAAATCTCTCTCTCGATAACCTGGCGGCCGTCATCGGTCTCAGCGCTTCACACTTCAAAGTCCTTTTCCGCGAAGCGACCGGGTTATCGCCACATCAATACCTGATTCGCCGCCGGGTCGAACGCGCCCGCCATCTGCTTGGCGAAAATAACCTCTCCATCTGTCAGATCGCGATTGAAACCGGTTTCGCGCACCAGAGCCATCTGGCGCGCCATATGCACCGCATGCTCGGCGTTTCGCCAAAAGCGCTGCGCGGGATGCTGCGCTAAAAAGCGGCCGGCTGAAGCCATCCGCGCGATAAACATAATCCGCCCATTTTGGAGTTCAACCTCTCGCCTGAGGTCAAGCGGCAGCCTGCAGGTCAACCTGTCCTTCCAGCCCGCCAAAAAAATATTTTTTGAAATATTCGGAATCCCGTTTGACACCCCTATGTAGTAAGCTATACAAATAGAAAACTACGTACGTAAAGAGAGGGAGGCGCATGGGCAAAAGCTATCTATCATTTTCGGCAACCGTAATCTTGCAAGCGGTGGCGAACGGCTATCAATACGGCTTCGATATTATGGACATTACGGGACTGCCGAGCGGCACGGTCTATCCGGCGCTGCGCCGCCTTGAAGACGCGGGACTGGTGAAGTCCAAATGGGAGAATCAGCGCATTGCCCAACAAGACCAGCGCCCGCCGCGCAAATATTATGAACTGACCCGCAGTGGCGATGAGGCCTTAGCCGAAGCTGCGAAACGCTATCGTTTAGTTGAACAAAACCCAGCCTTGAAACCCAGCAATCCAACGTCCGAGCGAGGTTGAGGCGATGTTGTTTAAGCGCCTGAAAAGAGATTTTCGAAATCCCGCTTTATGGTGGATTCACTTGATTGGCGTCATTGTGCCGCGCCGCTTGCGCGCCGATTGGCGACAAGAGTGGGAAGCCGAACTGCGCTATCGCGAACTGCTGCTCGAAGAGTGGCACATTCTGAACTGGAAAACCAAATTTGAATTATTGCGCCGCAGCCTGGGCGCCTGCAGGGATGCTTTACTTTTACAACCCCAGAGATTGGAGGACGAGATGTTTCGAGATTTACAGTACGGGTGGCGAATGCTGCTTAAACACAAAGGGTTTACCGCCGTCGCTGTGCTTTCACTGGCGCTGGGCATTGGCGCCAATACCGCCTTGTTCAGCCTGGTGGATACGGTTTTGTTAAAAACCTTGCCGGTCGGAGAGCCTGAACGATTGGTCTTGTTTAGCTGGCAATCGGGGCGCACGTTTAGAACCAACGGCATGCGTGGCACCTTTGCCCCCGCGCCTCCGGGGATGCGCGCCGCGTCGGTCTTTCGCTATGACCTGTTCGAGAAATTGCGCCAGACGCAAACGGCCGCCGCCGACGGTCCGCTCGAAAATATATTTGCCTTTGCGCCGCTTTACGAGTTAACCGCCGTGGCCGATGAGCAAGCCGAAGTCATCACCGGGCAAGCCGTGTCTGGCGGCTATTACGCCGGCATGAAAGTGCAGCCGCTGATTGGACGCGCGATTATGGAGAGCGACGATCAAGCGGCGGCGGCGCCGGTTGTGGTACTCAGTCATCATTACTGGCAAGAGCGCTTTGCCGCCAGTCCCGAAGTCATCGGTCAGCAACTCAAACTCAATAAAACTTCGTTCACCATCATTGGCGTAACGCCGCCCGAATTCGTCGGCGCTTTGCAGGTCAATTACCGGCCGGCGGTGACCGTACCGATCGCCTTTGAGCAGACCTTGCTGGGCGAACAAAGCGCCCTGGCGAAAGCTGCCGATAAGCCCGACTATTGGTGGTTGCTCGTCATGGGACGCTTGAAACCCGACGCCACAATCGAGCAGGCGCGTGACAGTTTGAGCGGCACCTTTCAAGCGACGGCGCTCGAATTGATGCCGCCGCCGCGCAAGGATACTGAAACGGCAACCATTGAACCCAGTGAATACCCGCATCTGGTAGCGCAATCCGGCAGTCGCGGAGCGATGGAAACGCGCAACCGTTATTCAACGACCATCTATGGACTCTTTGGCGTTGTGGTGGTCGTCTTGTTGATTGCCTGCGCCAATGTCGCGAATTTACTACTGGCGCGCGCCGCTTTACGTGTGCCTGAGATTAATGTGCGGCTGGCGGTCGGCGCTGGACGCTGGCGATTAATCAGACAACTGCTCACGGAAAGCGTTCTGCTTTCGGCAGTGGGCGGCGCCGTCGGGGTGCTGTTTGCTTACTGGGGTAAGAATGCGCTGGCGGCGCTCGCCGACCGTGATACGGCTTTTCTGCCGCCCGGCATTGAACCGAATTTGAACTGGCGGGTGTTGCTGTTTACAGTAGCGATTTCAATATTCACAGGGATTCTCTTTGGGCTGGCGCCGGCCTGGCGCGCCACGCAACACGATTTGACGACCGGGTTGAAAGGTCGCCGCATGGCAGGAGCGGTATCGAGACTCAGCAAAGGATTGGTTATTGCGCAGGTCGCCATGTCCTTGTTGCTCTTGATTGGCGCAGGATTATTTATTCGCACGCTGCATAATCTGCAACAGATCAATCTCGGTTTCAATCAACAAAACCTCTTGCTCTTTTCTCTACAACCTCAACATGGCGGCTACAAAGATGAGCGCCTGTTACAGTTTTACCAGCAGCTCTTTGCGCGCCTCGATACCTTGCCCGGCGTGCAGTCTGCGACCTTCGGGCGGATTCCGCTGATCGCTCAATATAGTTGGAACACCAATGTGCTATTGCCGGGCGAGACCGAAAAATCCGGCGCTGAACATGTGAGCAATCGGCAAATGGTGCGCGAAAATTATCTCCCAACCATGGAAATCCCCCTGCTTCGCGGACGCAATTTCAGCCCACAGGATTTGCCGAAGGCGCCCAAAGTCGCCATCGTCAATCAAACCTTTGCCGATAAATTTTTCCCCGGCGAAGAGGTTCTCGGAAAACGCGTCACCGATACCGACGGCAACCATGAAGTTGAAATCATCGGCGTCGTCGCCGACACCAAATACAGCAGTCAACGCGAAGAGCTTGAACCCTTGCTCTATACCTCCTGGCAGCAGGAAGCCGAGCAGATTGGCGAAATGTATTTCGCCTTGCGCACCGAAGGGGAACCGACAGCCCTGGTGAATTCGGTTCGCCAGACGGTTCGCGAAGTGGATGCCAGCCTGCCGATTACCGAATTTTCGACCCAGGAAGTTCGCACTCAACAGACCTTGTCGCAGGAACGCCTCTATGCCCGTTTGCTCAGTTTCTTTGGCGGACTGGCGCTGCTGTTGGCGGCTATCGGACTGTCGGGGGTGCTGGCTTATTCGGTCGCCCAACGCAAAAACGAGATTGGCATCCGCATGGCGCTCGGCGCGCAAATGACCGATGTCTTGCGGCTGGTGATCTGGCAAGGCATGAAACTGGTGTTGCTGGGGTTGGCGGTCGGCGGACTGGGAGCCTATGGGTTGAAGCGATTGCTGGCGAGTCAATATTTCAGCGATAAGGATTGGCCGCGGCAACTGGTCGAGCAACTGTATGGCATCGAGGGGAATGATCCGGTGACGGTGACGCTAATAGCCGGATTGCTGGCGGTGGTGGCGCTGGTGGCTTGCTGGTGGCCGGCGCAACGAGCGGCACAGGTAGACCCGCTGGAAGCCTTGCGCCACGAGTGAAGCGCTTTTGGATTTTAGATTTTGATTGTGGATTACCGGTGAGCGCAGTTGAAGGTGAGGGTAGCGTGAAAGTGCATCTGTGGTTGATTCACCTGATCGGGGTGCTGGTGCCGCGTCGTTTGCGCCTCGATTGGCGACAGGAATGGGAAGCCGAGTTGCGTTATCGGGAAACCTTGCTTGCCGAGTGGGACAAACTCGATTGGCGAAACAAAGTGGACTTGTTTCGCCGCAGCCTGGGCGCCTTTTGGGATGCCTTACTTTTACAACCCCAGAGATTGGAGGACGAGATGTTTCAAGACCTGCGCATAGGCTTTCGCGTGTTGCGCGCGCAAACCGGTTTTACCCTGGTTGCGGCGCTCACTCTGGCTTTAGGGATCGGCGCGACGACCTTGATTTTCAGCGTCGTCAATGCGGTGTTGCTCAGACCCTTGCCGATTCCAGAGGCTGAGCGCGTCGTTCGCCTCGAAGAACGCCATCGCGCCGGCGTGACCTCCACCAATTTTTCTTATGCTAACTTCCTCGATTTGGGGCGTGAAACCGCGACTGTCGAACATATCGCGGCGGCGCGTTTCGGGTCGGTCAGTCTTACGGATGGCGTTGAACCCGAACAGGTCGCCAGCCTGGGGGTTTCGGTGGAGTACTTTGCGGCGCTCGGCGTGAGGCCAGTACTCGGTCGCGTCTTTCTGCCGGAAGAGGATGAACCGGGCGGCAATAATGTGGCGATTCTCAGCTACGGGTTATGGCAGAGGCGTTATGGCGGCGATGAAAATATCATCGGTCAACCCATCCGTATCGGCGCCAATTCGGTTACGGTGGTCGGGGTGCTGCCACAAGGATTTCGCAGCGGGCATCCGTTTCCGGGGCAATACGATATGTGGGTGCCGCTCGTCCCGCGCGGTGCTTTGAGCAATAATCGGCGCTCACATCTGCTCGGCGTGTTGGCGCGCCTGAAGACGGGAGAGACCTTGGCGAAAGCGCAGGAAGAGTTAACTCTCCTGGCGCAAAACATCGAAGCGCAACATCCGGGCATTGATCCCGAACTGGATGTAAACATCATCGGATTGCAAGCTCGTATGGTTGAACCCCTGCGCCCCGCACTGCTGGTCTTTTTGTGCGCCGTCGGCTTGGTCTTGCTCGTCGCTTGCGCCAACGTCGCCAACCTGCTGCTGGCGCGCGCCGCCGGACGCGAAAAAGACATGGCGATTCGCGCCTCCTTAGGGGCAAGCCGTTTGCGCCTGGCGCGGCAGTTATTAGTTGAAAGCGTGTTGCTCGCTATCTTTGGCGGCGCAGCCGGATTATTACTGGCGCTCTGGGGCGTGAAGCTGGTTGCCGCGCTTGACCCGAATAATTTTCCGCGCATCAATGAAGTTTCAATTGACGGTCGGGTGTTGCTCTTCACTCTCGCGGTTTCGCTGCTGACCGGCGTGTTGTTTGGTCTTGCGCCGGTATTGCATTTGCCGCGACATAGACTCTATGAAGCGCTGAAAGAAGGCGGGCGTTTATCGCAGAGCGCCGGGCGGCGCGGCTTGCGACAAGCCCTGGTAATTGCCGAGGTCGCGCTCGCCCTCGTTTTGTTAATCGGCGCGGGCCTGCTGGCCAACAGTTTCCTGCGCCTGATGCGCGTCGAACACGGCTTCGACCCGGCCAATGTGCTGACCCTCAATTTAACGCTGCCGTCTTCAAAATATCCTCAAACGACTCAACAGGTGGCTTTTCTGCAACAGACCATGGAGCGCGTCGCGCAACTACCCGGCGTGCGTTCGGCCGGGTTAATTTCATCGCTTCCTTATATGGGCGGACCGGCGACCGATTTTGAAATCGACGGGCAGCCGCTCGCGCCGAACGAAGTCGCACCACTGGCCGACATTCGCGTTGTAGATGCCAATTACTTTCGCACAATGGGCGTTGCGTTGCGGGAGGGCAGGCAGTTCAGCAACCACGATACGGCGACGGCGCCGCGTGTGATGATCATTAACGAAGAGATGGCGCGTGCGCATTGGCCCGGCGAAAATCCGATTGGTCGTCGTGTAACCATGAAAGATTGGGGCGAACCCCTGACCGGCGAAATCGTCGGGGTTGTCGCCAATATCAAAGCCGATGGCGTGAGTTCGACAACGCGTCCGATGATTTACTGGAACTACCAGCAATTCCCGCTCATCTTCAACACCCTGGTCTTACGCGCCGAAGGTGATCCGCTCAGCCTGGTGAGCGCTGTCAAAGCGGCAATCTATTCGATAGATAAGGAACAGCCGCTCTCAAACATTCAAACCATGGACACAGTGGTGGCGCGGTCGGTCGCGCCGCAACGCCTCAATATGTTGTTGCTCGGTCTGTTTGCGGCGCTGGCGCTGGCGCTGGCAAGCGTGGGTATTTACGGCGTAATTTCCTACACGGCTGCTCAACGCCTGCATGAAATTGGCATCCGCATGGCGCTCGGCGCGCAGAAAAACGATGTCATCAAACTGGTCATCGGGCAGGGAATGAAACTGGTCTTTGTTGGTCTGGCAATTGGCCTGGTTGCCGCTTTCGGATTGACCCGCCTGATGCAGAAACTCTTATTCGGGGTGAGCCCGACCGACCCGCTGACTTTCGCCAGTCTGCCTTTGCTGTTAACGGCTGTCGCCCTTTTGGCGTGTTATCTGCCGGCGCATCGTGCCACCCAGGTTGACCCGCTCGTGGCGCTTCGCCGGGAGTGAGGCGCGCGCGCCCATCGGGCGTGTAGTAAGCGAGTTGGATTTGACCGGAAAGGTGAAGGGGTATGGCGAGAGTCAACCGACGAGAATTCATCAAACAGGCGCTGGCGGCGCGCAACCCTGCGACCGCGCCCCATCTGTCCTTTATGGATGTCGGCGGTCACGGTTACGCGACGGTGCGGGCCTCGAGCACGGAGATCGAAGTCGAATTTATTTGTATCCCGCGCCCGCTTGAATCGAGCGCCCGCGCGGATGGCGGCGCGCTCAGTTACCGCGTCGCCCATCGGGTGAAGCGCTGGAAAAGCGGCGAAGCACCCGAACTCTTACGCACCAAGACCGAAGGTGAATTGCCCTTGATCGGTTGATCGGGACAAGCGAAGCCCGCTTCAACCCTGCCCAGACCCTGGGTTTCGCGTGTAAAAAGGAATTGAGAGGGCCATTGACTAAGTTGACTCGCCTAACGCGATTTCGTTTCTGGCTGTGGTTGATTCGTTTAATCGGCATTCTGGTGCCGCGCCGCTTGCGCCTCGATTGGCGACAGGAATGGGAAGCCGAACTTGGCTACCGCGAACGGTTGTTGGCGGAGTGGGACAAGCTTGATTGGCATAACAAACTCGATTTGCTCGGGCGCAGCACGGGTGCCTTCGCGGACGCGCTCCGGCTGCAACCGAAACGCTGGGAGGATGAAGCGATGCAAGACTTGCGTTATGGCCTACGAATGTTGCTGAAGAATCCGGGGCTGACGGCGGTGAT
>JBIOWC010000315.1:0-4647 GCA_044868105.1 Blastocatellia bacterium | reverse complement strand
TGACCGCGGCGTTGCCGGATTAATGTGTTGCGGCGCGATGTTGTTCGTAGGCTTTTGAGTTGAGAATACTTTGAATCTCTTGAATGGTGAGTTCCAGTTCCTCATCTTTGGTGTAAAAATGCGGAGCCAGGCGAATTCCGGCGCCGGGGCGGAAATCGGCTAAAAAATCTCTGCGCGACAATTCTTTATTCACCTCATAACCATTTGGCACATCTATGACCACCGTGCCGCCTCGGGTTGTTGAATCCGTCGGGCTGTTGAGTTTGAATCCGGCCTGGCTGGCCAGTTCGATAAGCTGGCTGGTCTGTCTGAGCGATTTTTCGCGAATCTCTCGAACGCCGACTTCCTGGATAATTTCATAGCCGGACATGGCTGCATAAAGCGCCGGAATGGCTGGCGAGCCATGCGCAAAACGGAAGATGTCATCGGCATATTCAATCTGCCCGATATTGAACGCGAAAGGCTCTTTGTGAGCGACCCATCCGGTCATTCGCGGTTCAAAGCGATTCCACAAATCGCGACGCACATACAAGTACCCGGCGCCGGGCCCGCCGCATAACCATTTCACCGAACCGCCGACCGCAAAATCTACATTCAACTCGCGCACATTGACCGGTACCGTGCCCGCCGATTGATAAATGTCGGCGACCACGTAAGCGCCTACTTCGTGAGCTCGGTCGGTAATGGCTTTGAGGTCTTGAATGTAGGAACTGCGAAACAATACATGCGAGACCGAAACCAGCAAGGTCTCTTCATCAATCGCCGCCAATAATTTTTCAAGCGGGACGGTGACGTTATCCTCCGAAGGCACGGTGACAAACCGCGCGCCGAGTTTTTCAAAGGCATGATAAATATAAATATTGGTCGAGAAGTTGAAGTCTTCCGAGACGATCTTGTTGCGTTTGCCGGAAAAATCCAGACACGAAAGAATCATGGATTGGCAGACCGAAACATTCTGATGCATGATGACTTCGCCTTCACCCGCGCCGATAATTTTGCCAATGAGGTTGCCCACCGAACGCGGCATTTCCCACCAACCTTCTTCCCAGGCACGTATGCCCCGCGTTGACCAGAGGTCGGCATATTCATTCAAGCGGTCGCGCGCCCGCGCCGGCATGGCGCCAAGCGAGTGCGAAATCATATAGACCGTGTTTTCGAGTATCGGAAACTCTTTTCGCCAGTTAAGCAAATTGTCCATAATCACCCCATTAAATCGGCTGGTTAATTTAAAGCTTGCGTTGTGCGTTGTGCAATGCCAGCGCCAGCCCTGCGCGTCGGCTTAAGCCAAGAGGCGCATAACCCAAAGCGTGCGCTGCTTCATCACCGAACAAACAGACGAGAATCGTCGGATAATCTTTGGTATCGAGATATGGCGCAAGGACTTCTTCGGTGTAGGCTAAATCATCACCGTCAAGCACCGGTTCCGTACAACCCGCTCGTGCCATCGCATAGCCTTCTTGTGCCAACATGTCTTTCAGGATAAACGGGAAACCGGACTCCTGAATATGGGCGCCGCGATAGAGGGTTGTCAACACTTCTTCACGAACCCTGGTCGCCGTTGGCGCCTCACTTGTCCACAGCAAGCCCGTCAGCCAGCCGCGTTTGAAATAGGCCTGGCTATTGATGCGGTGCGCATATTCGCTGGAATATCGATTCGTCCAACCGCCCATTAAATCATCTGAAAGAACGAGCGTGACTTTGAATGCGCCTTCCAGACGGCTGAGCTTTGCGGCGGCTTCCGTAACCGCCTGAGCCGCGATATTTTCGGCATCCAGTGCCAGATATTCATCCAGCAACTTTGGAATATGCTCTTTGCCCATGGGATTCATTGCTACTAAGGGGACTTTCAGGTCGCGCGTCTGGGCATCAACCATGGTTTCAATATACGCCTGAAAGCGTTCCATACCGCGCGGCAAGCCGTACAGTTCGCGTTGCACTTTCAGGAGCGGCACATATTCGAGGTGCATGGAATTTGAAAGCCTAACTTGACGGTGCACCATGCATCGGGCAACCGCCGGTTGTCGCGCTCAAATAGGTTCTCAGTTCCCAGAGTTCGGGAAAGAATTTTTGATTCGTCGTAGATTGCAAATATGCGACGCCTTCGCTGCCGCCGGTGCCGATTTTGCTGCCAATCATGCGCTCGGCCATTTTAACGTGCCGGAGTCTCCACAAAATGACCGCTTCATCAAATTCAATCAAACTCTCGGCGAGTAAAAACAGGTCATAATGTTTCTCTGATTCCTGATAAATGCGCATGAGCGCCGCCACCCGCGTGTGATAGGTCTCGGCGGACTCATTCGGCGTTTTCGCTGGTGTATCAAAGCCGCGACGCCGCAGCAGCGCAAACAAAGCCTCAGGCAAGTCGGGACCGCGCAGGCGCTGATGCAAGCGCTGGTACTCGGCGCTTCCTTCTTTGAAAAAATTCAGGAAGCTTTCATCCTTCAAACCACAGGTGAATTCAAATTCGCGAAATTGCGTAGATTGAAAACCGCTTGCCGGCATCAGCTTATCGCGAAACGCCAGAAAATCCATCGGGGTCATGGTTTCCAGCACGGCGACTTGAGAGACTAACACGCGCTGAATTTCAATGCCGCGACGAATGAGACGAATGGCGCCGAGCACATCATTGTTATTGAGTTTTTCGATAATCGTATCAATTTCGTGAAGCATCTGTTTAAACCACAGCTCATAAACCTGATGGATGATGATAAACAGCGTTTCGTCATGTTGCGGCGGGTCGGAATGCAGCTGTTGAAGGTTGAGCAGGTCATTGATTTTTAAATAACCGCCATAGGTCAATTGGCCTTCAGTTTTATTCATCGGTAATCCAAATCGCATGATGACTCCTTATAAAAAATCTCTACCTGAATAATAGTTTACTCTAAATTCTGCGCCGGCTCAGGCGATTTATTTTTCAACTTCACCAATTTTCGCCAGGCTCGCCGTTGCCTCATTCGAATTATCCGAGCGGTTGCCTGCGTAATCATAGGCGCGAATGTAATAGGCATAGGTGCGACCGCCGACGACCGCAACATCATAAAAGTGGGCGCGTTTGACGGCGTGCAATCGTTTGAACTCGCCATTATCTTCGCTGCGGAAAATCTCATAGCCATAGATACCTTCGTTATCCGTCGCCTCTTGCCATTCGAGATACACTTGTCCAACCCGCTCTTCGGCAATTAACTGCGCGCCGCCGGCCGGCCACTGTGGCGCTTCAAGGTCGTAAGAGAGCGGCGCTTGCAACGAGCCTTTGTCCCACAACACACAGACAACTTTTTTGAAATTCTCGTCAAGGTTCTTGCAGATGTTTCCATAGACGCATTTAACGACCGTGTCTTCGCGTCCCAGACGGACTTTGCGCGGCAGGTCCGGGTCGGCAAGCAGCGCCCGCGCCATCCCGATTAAATCGGCGTGACCTTCTTGCAAAATAGATTCGGCAAGGTTCGAATGGACAATCTTTCCCGTCGTTACCACCGGCGTGTTGTAGCCTTTCGCATTGATGTATTGCTTGATGGAATCGGCGATATAAACATTGGCGCCATCCGGGTAAGAAGCGCCGGGCATACAACGGTCGCCCGAATAGCCTGTGTAGGGGTAGAGCGGTTCGCCCGGTTTATGCATCGCATCTTCAAATTTGCCGCCGGCTGAAATCGAAAGGTAATCCACGCCAAGTTCGGCCATTCGCAATGCGATTTCGCGTGAATCTACGGTCGTATAGCCATTCTTGATACACTCTTCGCCGTCGAAACGCACGCCGATGGGAAAATCTTTGCCGACCTGCTGGCGCACTTTCATAATCACTTCGCTCATCATTCGCATACGGTTTTCGAGGGTTTTGCCATATTCATCGGCGCGTTTATTCATGCGCGACAGAAAGGATGACATCGTATAAGCGTGCGCCATGTGAAGTTCTACGCCGTCAAATTCGGCGGCGCGTGCGCGTGCCGCCGCGGCGCCATAATCTTCGACGATCTGTTTGATATTTTCTTTCGTCAGTTCGGTGATTTTCTGTCGCCAACCGGAGCGCGCAATTTTCAAAAAATGGATGATTTGCGGAACGATTTTCGAAGGCGAGATGTCGTGAACTTCCCGCGCCAGATTGCGCAAGCCCGGGATAAATTCATCGGCGCCGAGCCGCAGCAAGGGTCCCGATTTCGCCATATGAACAGCCATCGCTTCAACAACGATTAAACCCGGTTCGCCTTTGGCAAAACGGATGTAGCGGTCGTGAATGTCCTGGTTGACGAACCCGTCTTCGCCCGATAGCCGGGTGACCATCGCCGTCAGGACGATACGATTTTCGAGCTGCATGGAGTTGATCTGTATCGGCTCAAAGAGTTTCATAGATGTGAAGAATTACTTTAATGTCGAACGCAATAGCGTCTTTTTCATGCCGATCAAAAACTGGAACTTGGGGTTTAAGCGGGTTGAAAGCTTCCACCCGGCTTGAGGGCGAATATTTTCACCATCAAAGGCAACAAACTTTGCAATAGATATATCGTTCCTTACTTCGACAATGTTGGCTAGGTTACAAGGTTCAGGACTTGAGACATATAACTCCATACCAACTTTTATCCCTGCACTTGCTCCTTTATCTAAGGTCACTTCAACCACTCTATACGCTCCGTCAAACCTGCCTTTTTTTAA
>JBIOWC010000314.1:0-6903 GCA_044868105.1 Blastocatellia bacterium | reverse complement strand
TCTGGGTGGGGATAATAAGGGGCACGGGGAGGAAAAAATATCAGCCGAACGCTGATTTTTTTGTCAGGCAAAACCATCTTTTTTGTAGGACGGAAACGACGATACCGCTGACCCAAGCGCCCGGTTGTTTGAATTTATGCAAAAAATAAAACTCTTTGTAGGACAAAGGCTGACAACGCGGAAAGGTTGATGGGTAGTTTAGGGTGGACATTTTCCCGCTTCAAAAAGGATTAAGCGGTGATTGGTCAGCCGGTCACTGATGCGCGCGCTTGCCACTCAATTGACCAGTTGATTTTTTATCGCATAGTTAGTCAATTCAGAATTGTTTTTCAGGTGCATCTTTTCAAGCACACGGGCGCGATAGGTGCTGACCGTTTTGACGCTTAAGAATAGTTGTTCGGCAATCTCTTTGACGGTCTTACCTGAAGCGATTAAACACATTACTTCATATTCGCGGTCGGAAAGATTTTCGTGGGGCTGAATATGGGCATCGGATCCAAAACTATAAATAATCTGTTCGGCCAGTGAAGGCGTGATATATTTGCCGCCCTCGGATACCTTTCTGAGCGCCGCAATCAACTGTTCAGGGGCGCTCTCTTTGGTTAAGTAACCGGCCGCTCCAGCTTTTAAGGCGCGGATGCCATATTGATCTTCCGCATGCATGCTGAGCAGCAGCACGCCTATCAAGGGATAGTCACTTTTAATCTGTTTTAAAACTTCCAGGCCGTTTTTGTCGGGCAAACTCACATCCAAAAGCACCAAATCGACTGCCTGGGCGCTGACCATTTCCAGAGCTTCTCTGGCGCTTGCGGCTTCGGCTACCACCTCCATATCGGTGGCTTCGGAGATGATTTGTCGCAATCCGGCACGCACGACCGTGTGATCATCTACGATTAATATTTTCACTGAGGTTTTTTCTATCCCGCTCATATAACGATTCCCTTGAGGTGCCACGCTATGGCTTTCCTCAGCAAGCAACAATCGCCAGGCTGTCTCATTGCGATTCTGCAAGGCCGCCGGTATTTCTCTAGCCAGCCGCTCTAGGGCGGCTTATCAGCGGATAATTTCAAGGTGCCGTAATCAACTCGTTTATTTAACGGCTTCGGTCAATAAACTGCCAGAATTTTTATGTATAAATTGAAACTCTTTGGTTTGCGCCAGGGGCACAAACAACTGCACCCGGGTTCCGTTTCCGACCTGTCCGGTGACGGTGGCTTCGCCGCCCAGTAGTCGGGTTCGCTCGCGGATACCTAAAAGCCCGAACGAACGCAGCGAGGCCGTGGCCTCAGGATTAATGCCTCTGCCATTGTCCATAATTTTAAGTTCGAGTCGCTCGTTCACTTTTTCTAAAACCACTTCGACGCGGGTGGCCTCCGCATGACGCGCCACATTCGTAAGCCCTTCTTGAAGGATTCTAAAAAGCGCTGTCGAAACCTCTTCAGTGAACGTAAGGTCGGCAATCTTCAATTGAACGGCGCATTTGATGGCAGTTAATTTCTCAAAATCTGTCGTTAACCATTCAATCGCCGCCGGGAGACCAAAATCTAAAATAGCCGGTCTTAAATCAGAGCAGATTTTGCGCACCGAGCCCACGGCTGCATCAATCTGCGCTGACATCAGCCAGATTTTTTCGAGCAGGTCATGCTGGTCTTCGGTGAGCTTTTTGCCGAGCGCGAACAGGTCGAATTTCAAGATGGTCAGCATCGGCCCAAACTCATCATGAATTTCGCGGGCGATGCGGGTGCGCTCTTCTTCGCGCACCGATAACAGGTGCGCCGAAAGCGCCTGCAACTGTTCATTGGTTCGCTTAATAATCTCTTCGGCGCGCTGCCGCTCGGTCATATCATAAATCGTTGAACGACTTTGAATGAAGTTATTGTTTTCATCCTTTACGGCGGTGGCAGTCAACAAAATGGGCATCGTCGAACCATCTTTGCGAATCAGTTCCCCTTCAATATCCCTGATCCATCCGCGTTTCTTTAACAAAGAAAATTGTTGCTTACCAAATTCAAGATCTCCGATGCGAACGAGTTCCCAATATTTTTTTCGCCCGATGACTTCATCCCGTCCGTAACCCAGCCACTGTAACTCGGTGTCGTTTATTCTCACAATCGTGCCTTCGCTATCTATCGAATAATAGCCACAAGGCGCATTTTGATAGAGGTCCTGCAATTCATCGGCATATTTTTGCAGCAGCTCTTCGGCCAGTTTACGCTCCGTAATCAGGCTGATGGTCAGCAGGGTTTGCAGCGGTTTACCCTGGGCGTCAAAATAGAGCGCGTTATAACGGCAATCGAGCCATTCCCAAGTCCCATCCTTCTTCCGCAGTCTGAATTCCACTGAACCGGTATTGCCTTTTAAGAGATTCAACCAATTGTCCTGCACCAGCTGTTTATCATCGAAATAAATCAGGCTCTTGAGAAACCCATAATTATTCAACTCGGCATTTTCATAACCGAACAGGTAGCCGCGATTATGATAAACCACCCGTTTTTGCGTCAGGTCAATCAGGTAGATATAATCGGGCGAATTCACCGCCAGTTTTCGAAAACGCTCTTCGCTGGCGCGCAAGGCTTCTTCGGCGTGTTGGCGTTTGGTAATGTCGCGCGACACGCTGACCACTTCCACAACCCTACGGGTTTTGGCATCGCGAATATGCTGGACCGTGGACTCGACCCATTTGGCGTTTCCATCTTTGCAGATAAAGCGAAACGCTTGCGTGTAGGTGTCCTGAGTTTTTAAAATTGCCGCCTGTAATTTTTTCAAAGACTGCGCATCGTCGGGGTGAACAAAATCATAAATCGTCTGACCGACCATCTCTTCCGGCTCATAGCCGAGCAAGGTGCGACTCGCCGGCGAGGCATATAAATATTCGCCGGCGGGCGTATGACGGGCAATTAAATCGGTCGCGTATTCGGCAAGTAAACGGTAGCGTTCTTCGCTTTCGCGCAACGCCTCTTCCGCATGCTTGCGGTTGGTAATGTCTTCAACGGTGCCTTCATAATACAGTACCGCGCCTTCCGCATTTCTGAGGACTCTGACATTTTCACGAACGAACATCGAAGTGCCATCCCGTCTTTTCCAGAGCGCCTCGAGGCCAATGATTTGATTTTCCCGCTCCAGCCGTTGGCAAAATTCCGCTCTCGAATAAGAGGGTTCAAAATCTTCGGCCGCCAGATTGCGCGCCGTCATTTCGGTAAACGAATCGTAGCCGAGCAGTTTGACTAACAGAGGATTGGCGTAAAGGATTTTGCCTTGCGGAGTGGTTCGATAGATCCCGATGGGTAAATTTTCAAGCAACTCGTGAGACTGTTTTTCACTTTCAACGAGAGCTTTTTTTGCGGTTATCAAATCATCGTGGGTCTGGCGTTTGCGTTGCGCGAGTTGAATGGCAAAGCGCAGCTCTTTTTCAGCGAACGGTTTGATGAGATAAGAAAAGGGTTCGACGAGTTGCAGACCCTGCAAAATTTCGTCATCAACGGCAGAGAGCAAACAGACCAGCGAGCAAGGATAGGTTGCCGTAAACCCTCTGGCGGTTTCGATGATTTCGCGCGCCCGCGCCTGCACAACATCGAGGATAACTAAATCCGGAGACTGCCTTGCGGCCAGCGGCTCAGCCTCTATTAGCGAAGAAACGATGCCGATAATTTCATCGTCCGGCTCGAGCCCTTGAGCTTGCCAATACCCTTCTTCTACAGTCTCTGGGTTCTGAATAATAAGGATTTTTGACTTCATAGTTGCCCAGGAATGTTCCTGCTTAATCAGCAAGGAAGCTAGCAGCCTTTTGACTTTAAGCCGAATTCGGATTGACCTGTAGCCCCAACATAGCGGTCAACGCACCAGAGCAATCGTTCAATATTTCTGCGCCCTTGCGCACCTTTATCGCGGTTGACCATCATCAGAAAATCACCCTCGAATTCCGTCGCCCAAATATTGGATTAAGGTTGGTCAAGGCATTTGGATAAAAATCTCAGAGGCTATCCCGAGGCATCAACCATTTAGAGAGGCTTCACAAATCATCACCTTAGATTCCCGCTTGAGGTTCGCTGGTTCGTTCTTTTCTTACCCCTTGCTGCCGACGGATGAGCCTGAATAACGGTTGACTTTGACCAACAAATATTCGAATTTGACCTCCACCGAAGCTTACCCAAGAAATGCTCGAAATAGGTTGCTCAACCGGAGCGTCAAGATGATATGAGGGGTGCTCCTTTACCCGTGAAGTTGAGCAAGCGCCGCTTTCGAAACCGTGTTGAAACTATTTGGATAGCGGCCGTAAAAAGCAGCGGCAATCTATAGCAGGTGTCGTGAAATGCGAAGGCCTTCGCAAATCCGAGAGATGAATTTCATAGCGCGCGCGACTGCTTTTACGCGCCCAGATTAACCGATAATGACCCGTGTTCCTAGAGTTAATTTTAGAAAATGTATCAGTGTTCCTTACTTACCCGGCGGCAGGAAGCGCGGAAAATTTCCGCGCTCAGATGAACCGGCGCGTCCCCTTATCAGGCTTAAAATGCCGGCTCTTGATACTCGCCGTACACCGGGCGCAGCGCGTCACACATTTCGCCAAGTGTCGCATAAGCGCGGACGGCGTCGAGCAAAAGGTACATGGTGTTGGCGCCGGCGCGCGCGCCATCGGTCAGCGCTTTCAAGGTTTCTGTGACGCGCCGGTTGTCGCGTTCAGCGCGGAGTTTCGCCAATCTCTCGCTCTGCAATCTGGCGGTTGATTCATCAATCTGCAGGAGGGGTATCGCTTGCAGCTCGTTCTCCATGACGAATTCATTGACGCCAACGATGATTTTGTCTTTGGCGTCAACCGCCAGTTGATATTGATAGGCTGAGTCTTGAATCTCGCGTTGCGGAAACCCTGCGTCAATGGCTTCAATCATGCCGCCGAAATCGTCAATTTTGCGGAAGTATTCCAAGGCGCCTTCTTCCATCTCGCGCGTGAGTTTTTCAATAAAGTATGAACCGCCGAGCGGGTCTACGACGTTTGCCGCGCCCGATTCGTGAGCGATGATTTGCTGGGTGCGCAACGCAATGAGCGCCGCTTCGTCCGAAGGCAAGGCGAGCGCTTCGTCATAGGAGTCGGTATGCAGGGATTGCGTGCCGCCCAAGACACCGGCGAGCGCTTGAATCGCCACGCGCACAATATTGTTCAAGGGTTGTTGCGCCGTGAGGCTGACACCGGCTGTCTGGGTGTGGAACCGGAGCATCCACGAACGCGGATTCTTGGCGCCAAAGCGGTCTTTCATGACTTTGTACCAGATGCGACGGGCGGCGCGATACTTGGCAATCTCTTCAAAGAAATCGTTATGCGAGTTGAAAAAGAATGAAAGACGTGGCGCAAATTCATCCACGTCCAATCCGTGATTGATGCCGTATTGGACATATTCAATCCCATCGCGCAAAGTAAACGCCAGTTCCTGTAGCGCCGTTGAACCGGCTTCGCGTATGTGATAACCGGAAATGGAAATCGGATTAAAGCGCGGAGCTTCTTTGGCGCAAAACTCCACGGAATCAACCACGAGTTGCATCGCCTGACGCGGCGGATAAATCCACTCCTTTTGCGCGATGTACTCTTTGAGAATATCGTTTTGCAGGGTGCCGCCGACTTTCTGCCAATCCGCGCCCTGTTTTTCCGCGACCACCAGAAACATCGCCAGTATCATGGAGGCCGGCGCATTGATGGTCATTGACGTGGTGACCTGTTCGAGAGGTATGCCATCAAACAAGACTTCCATATCGGCGAGACTGGAGATGGCCACCCCGCATTTTCCGACTTCGCCTTCGCTGAACGGATGGTCTGAGTCATAGCCCATCAAGGTCGGTAAATCGAAAGCCGTTGACAGTCCCGTCTGCCCATGTTCGAGCAAGTATTTGAAGCGCTTGTTGGTGTCAAAAGCGGAACCGAACCCGGCAAATTGCCGCATCGTCCAGAGCTTGCCGCGATAGCCGGTCGCATGGATGCCGCGCGTGTAGGGCGGTTCGCCCGGAAAGCCGCTCTCTTTTTCATAATCGAAATCGGCGATGCTATTGGGTGTGTAAAGTCGTTCGACAGGCGCCAGCGAAGTGGTGGTAAAGACGTCGCGACTTTCAGGCATTTTTTTCAAGGTGGGGTTGAGCGTGCGCTCTTGCCATTCCTGTTCGGCTTCCTGCAAACGATTGGTGACATCCAGTGTTGCGCTCATCTTGATTTCCTCTCAAATTAATTTCAAATCGTATAGTATCAGCAGCAGTGCGAATTAAAGCTGATGATAGTGGAGGCTTCAAAGGGGTGTCAACGCTATTGAAAATGCGCCGGTTGATAAAAGTTGCGGTCAACCGATGCGCCGGCCGCGAATCATTCCTCCGAGGGCAGTTGGCGCAAATCTTTTTTATGTTTTTCGCGGCGTTCCTCTTTCTTGCGTTTATCTTCAATCGGTTTGCTCGGTAGGATTGGCGCGCGTTCACGCGGACGCAACTCCTCTTTTTTGATGGTGATTTTGCGGAGATTGTCTTTCTTTTTGGTCATCGCACCATTCCATAAAAAGGTCCGCTGGCATCAGGGTATCCTTTGCCTGATTAAATTCCGCCGGCTCCACTTCAGTCAACGGCTGGCCTTTTATCGGCGCAAAATTTTAACGCAAATTCTCCAAAATTTAACGCAAATTCCAGAGTTTTAATTGAGCCCGAAATTCGGCGCTCTCGCGTCGCACGTCAAATAGCTCGGTCATCTCTTCGGCGCGCAGCCCGCACACCAGCGCATCCGGCATCCAGGCTACACACCCGACAATCTCCGCTTGCCGGTCACACTTTGACCAATTCCAGTTGGCTAATCGCCGCAACCGCAACCGGTCTTGGGTATTCGGGTGATAGAGAATGTGCGCGAGTTCATGAAAGCCGGTAATGACCTGTTCCGAATAA
>JBIOWC010000313.1:0-7496 GCA_044868105.1 Blastocatellia bacterium | reverse complement strand
CCTGCCGATGCCCGCATCATTGACGGCAATGGAATGGTCGTCTATCCGGGCTTTATTGATGGCTACACCAGCCTGGGACTGCCGCAACCGCAACAACCGACGCCACCGGCGGGCGGCGGCGCGGGCGGGCGACAAGCGGCGATTGCCGCGGCTGCGGCCAGCGGACAAACGCCGCCGCCAACCACCGGCGACCCGGCCGAATCGGCTGCCGAACAGGTTAAACCCGGCGGCACGGGCGTTGAAGATGCGCGCAATGCCGGCATCACCTCGGCGCTCACCTCGGCCAAACAAGGCATCTTCGCCGGACAAAGCGCCTTGATTAACTTGGCCGGAGACGACGCCTCGAAACTCGTCTTGCGGTCGCCCGTTGCGCTGACCGTGCAATTTTCCAGCGGCGCTTTTTTCGGCGGCGGCTATCCCGGTTCACTCATGGGAACGGTCGCCTACATTCGCCAATCTTTCTATGATGCGACGCGGTATCGCGATGAATGGGCGCGCTATAATCGCGTCAAACGCGGCATCGCGCGTCCGCAGACCGATAAAAAACTGGCGGCTCTGCAACCGGCGCTGCGCGGTGAAATGCCGGTGATGTTCATCGCCAATTCCGACCAGGATATTCGTCGCGCCTTGTTGATTTGCGACGAATTCAAACTGAAACCCATCATCGGCGGCGCCCTCTATGGCTATCGCATGGTTGATAAACTGAAAGCCAAAAAGATTCCGGTCGTTTTGTCGGTTGATTTTCCGTTGCGTCCCAGCGACCTCCCCGATGATGAAGATGAATCCTTGCGGGTGCTCAAACAGCGCGCCGAAACCCCGAAAGGCGCAGGCCTGCTCAGTCAAGCGGGCATCAAATTCGCCTTCACCAGCGGCTCGCTGCGTCCCAATGAGTTTCTCGCCAGCGTGCGTCGCGCGGTGGAAAACGGTCTCTCGAAAGATGAAGCGGTCAAAGCCTTGACCATCAACGCGGCGGAAATTTTCGGCGTCAGCGAACAACTCGGCACCATTGAAACCGGCAAAATTGCCAATCTCGTGGTCCTGAGCGGCGACCTCTTCGCCAGAGAGTCCCGGGTGCGTCAGGTCTTTATTGACGGGATGCAATTTGAGGTTAAGGCTCAACCGCCCCAACAACGCTTTGGCGGAAGGCCAGGCGGCCCCGGCGGCAGTGAATTCGCCAGAGCCATAGATCCGTCAGGTGAATGGAACTTAACGGTCAACTCTCCGCAGGGCGAGTTGAGCGTCAAGATGAACATTCGCAAAGAAGGCAGCGGCTTTAGCGGCACGATGAACACGCCGATGGGTACCGCCGAGTTGCGCGACCTGGCGATGGAAGGTAATAAAATGACGGCTAAATTGACCATTCCGGCTGGCAACAATCAGATGGAAGCGACCTTAACGGCGACTGTCGAAGGCGATTCGATAAAAGGCGCGTTGGCGCTCGGCCAAATGGGCACATTCGATTTCACCGGCTCGAAACCGAAGGAGGGGTTATGAAAAAGATTCAAGCGATTCTCGCAATCGTTCTCACCTTAACGATGACCATGCCCATCTTTGCGCAAGGCAAACGCCAAGCGATGCGTGCCTTGGGGCGCGGGGCGCGCCCCGCGCCCCCGGCCGCCGGGCGCGAAATGTTAATTAAAAATGCGACCATCATGACCGCTTCGCACGGCACCATTAAAAATGGCGCCATTCTGGTGCGCGATGGCAAAATCGCCGCCGTCGGTGTAGGCGTCAACGCCACAGACGCCAACGCCCTGGTCATTGATGCGACCGGCAAATACGTCACCCCCGGCATCATTGATTGCCACTCGCACACCGCCGTCGAAGGCAGCGTCAACGAAGGGTCGCTCTCAGTCACTTCGATGGTTCGCATACAGGATGTGATTGACCCGTATGCGGTCAATGTTTATCGCGAACTCGCGGGCGGCTTAGTGACCTGCAACATTTTGCATGGGTCGGCGAATGCCATTGGCGGACAAAATGCGGTGGTCAAATTAAAGAAAGGCAAGCCCGTCGAAGAGTGGCTCATTAAAGATGCGCCGCCAGGGATAAAGTTCGCGCTCGGTGAAAATCCGAAACGCTCGAACAACAATAACCTTCAACCCGGTCAACAACGTCGCTATCCCGGCACCCGCATGGGGGTTGAAGAGACCATACGCGATGCCTTCATTCGCGCCAAAGAATATATGCGCGATTGGCAAGAGTACGAAGCCAGGAAGGGTTCCGACCCCACGGCAATTGCGCCGCGCAGGGATTTGCAACTCGAGGCCCTGGTCGAAATTTTGCAAGGCAAACGCTTGATTCACTCGCACTGTTACCGCGCCGATGAAATTCAAATGCTGCTGGAACTCGGCGACGAACTGGGATTCAAAGTCACCACCTTGCAACACGTTCTCGAAGGGTACAAAGTCGCCAAAGAGATTGCCGCGCACGGGGCGGGCGGCTCGACCTTCTCGGATTGGTGGGCCTATAAACTCGAAGCCTACGACGCGATTCCTTATAACGCTGCGATTATGACCAATAAAGGCGTCGTCGTTTCCATCAACTCGGACGATGACGAACACTCGCGAAGGCTTTATCTGGAAGCCGCAAAAACCATGAAGTACGGCGGGCTCACAGAAGAACAGGCGTTGCGCACCGTGACGCTCAATCCGGCGATGCAACTCAAAATTGATAAACGCACGGGTTCGATTGATGTCGGCAAAGATGCGGATTTTGCTATTTTCAACGGGCATCCGTTCTCGGTCTATTCAAGGGTCGAGATGACCATCATTGAAGGCGAAGTCTATTTTGACCGACAAAAAGACCTGGAGATGCGCGAGGCCATCAAAAAAGAGAAAGATGAGTTGAAGAAGAAGGAGCGCGAAACCCGCGGCAATATGCCTGCCGGCAGGCCCACGCCGCCGACGCCGATGCCCAATCGAGATGACGATGACCCGCACAAATCCGACAAGATGCATGAGTCCGGCGTGACCGGCAAAGAAAACCTGGAGGTGCGAAATGACCAGTAAAATCAAGGTTTTTTTCGTACTTTCGCTGTTTGCGCTGACCGTCATCAGCGCGCCGTTTAAGACCATCGCGCAAAACGGCGATACTTATGCGATTCGCAACGCGAAAATCGTTACGGTCACGGGCGCAACCATTGAGCGCGGCACCGTCGTTGTTCAAAACGGCAAGATTGCCGCGGTTGGCGCCAGCGTCGCCGTGCCGGCGGGCGCCAAAGTGATTGACGGAACCGGGCTCTCGGTTTATCCGGGGATGATTGATTCCGGCACCACGCTCGGGCTTGAAGAGATTGGCTCGGTCGCCGGTGGACAGGACACTTCGGAAATCAGCGACAATAACGCCAATGTCCATGTCAATGTCTCTATCCACGCCGAAAGCACACACATCCCTGTGGCGCGCGTCAACGGCATCACCACGGCACTCACTGCGCCGCAAGGCGGAACCATTGCCGGGCAAAGCGTGCTGATCAACCTGGATGGCTGGACCTGGAAAGAGATGACCTTGAAGACGCCCGTCGCCATGCACATCAACTGGCCCGGCGCCGCAGGTGGCGGACGCGGCGGCGGATTCGGCGGATTTGGTCAGCAACGTTCAATTCCCGAACTTCGTCGTCAACAAGACAGACAAATCGAAGAGTTGAAAAAGACGCTCCTGGATGCCAGAGCTTATGCGGACGCCAAAGACGCGCGGGCGAAAGATGCAAGTCTTCCGAAACTCGATATGGATTTGAAAAAGGATGCCCTGATTCCTGTGGTTCGCGGACAGATGCCGGTAGTGATTGACGTAGACACGGAGCGCGATATTAAACGCGCTGTCGAGTTTGCCAATGAATTGAAGTTGAAGTTAATCATTGCCAGCGGGCTTGAAGCTTATAAGGTGGCGGACTTGCTCAAAACCCATAATGTTCCGGTGATAGTCGGTCCGGTTCTGCGTTTTCCGAGAAACGAAGACGACCCGTATGATGCGCCATTTGCCAATGCCGGTTTACTGGCAAAAGCCGGTGTGAAGATTGCGTTTCAATCATCGGATTCGGCTTACGTGCGCAATCTGCCGTATCATGCGGGAATGGCCGCGGCCTTTGGCTTGCCAAAAGAAGAAGCGCTGAAAGCAGTCACCATTTACCCTGCGGAAATCTGGGGCGTAGCCGATAAAGTCGGATCAATCGAACAGGGCAAAATCGCCAACCTGATTGTTACTGATGGCGACCCGTTAGAGATCTTGACGCAAATCAAATATCTCTTCATTAACGGCCATCAAGTGCCACTGACAAGCAAACACACTGAGCTTTACGAAAAATATAAAGCCCGACCGTAAAATTCATCGTGCCTTCAGGCGGGTAGTTATTTATTGATAAACGCTCGCCTGAAGACACAATTCACCATTCCACTCCGCTTTTCACCCATTCAATTAAACGATTCCCTTCAATTTTCCGCTCGTCCTTTTTACTTTTCCGTTCCCCGCAAATTGAAAATTTCATATTCAGGTATTTTTTTGCACCCTCTCGGCTCTTATTGTTTAGAGCAGACAAAATTAAACAAAGACTAAAATTAAGGACCAAAATTTCGGAGGTAATGACATTCAATGAAACGCAACTTGCTTAACTTATCACTCACACTCATTCTGGTTTTCAGCTTATTTCCATTTAACTCTTTAGCAGCAGGACAGAGCGAAGACGTAAAATTCACCGGCACAGTTCAAGCCATGCCAAGCGGCGGTTTCGTCGGCGACTGGCGCATTGATAACAAAGTCGTCCACGTCAGCAGTTCAACCGTGGTCAATGAAGAAGATGGACGAATCACGGTTGGCGCAACCGTCAAGGTTGAAGGATTCCCGCGCGCCGATGGTTCGATTGACGCAAGCGATGTCGAATTAAGACAAGCCGGTTCCGGTGGCGGTTCAGGCAGTGGCTCAGGCGGCGGTTCTGGTTCAGGCGGCAACACGGAAGCCAATTTCAAAGGCACAGTGCAAAGTTTCCCGGCTAACTTTATCGGCGATTGGGCAGTCAGCGGCAAAACCATTCATGTGACGGCGGCAACCCGCATTGAACTCAACGCCGGCGCGGTGGCTGTTGGCGCCTTCGTCGAAGTCAAAGGTTCACAGCGCGCTGATGGTTCAATTGATGCAACCAAGATTGAAACGCAAGCCAGCGCCGGTGGGGTGGGCGGCGATAACGAAATCAAAGGCACCATCGAACAGTTGCCGGCTACGGGGTTTGTTGGTGATTGGCGGGTCGGCGGTCGCACGGTTCACGTCACCGCTTCAACGACCATCAATCAAGAGCACGGCGGGGCGACCGTCGGCGCCTTTGTTGAAGTCAACGGCACAACCCGCACGGACGGTTCACTCGATGCCACAAGAATCGAAGTCCAAATCGCCGGTTCCGGTGGGGGCAATGGCGGCGGCAATCACGATGACCGCAATGAATTGCACGGCATTGTTCAAACGCTTCCCTCAGGCTCATTGGTCGGTGATTGGCAGGTCAGCGGTCGTACGGTGCACGTCACGACAGCAACTTTTATTAATCAAGAGCACGGACAGGTCGCCATTGGTTCACTGGTCGAAGTCAAAGGCACAACGCGCACCGATGGCTCACTCGACGCCAGGACCATTGAAAGCAAAACCGCAACCTCGGTTGGCAACAGTAACGCCACAGGTGAAGGCGACAGCCTCAACGTGAAGGGCACCATTCAAGCTTTGCCCGCTTCCGGTTTAGTCGGTGATTGGATTGTCAAAGGCAAAACCATTCACGTCACCACGTCCACCAAACTCGCCGCCGAACACGGCCGGTTTACGCTGGGCACTGCGGTGAAGGTGAAAGGCTTGACCTTAACCGATGGCAGCGTTCTGGCAACCAAGATTCAAGTCCGCGATAGCTTCTAAGTAAACCAGAGGGGGTTTTCCTGAGAGCCCTGCAAGGGTACCTGTTCAGCACTGCCGAAACCCGAACAGACCAAAGGCAGCGGCTCTCAGGGAAGTTAACAGACCGGTTACTGACAAAAAATAAGCCGCCAAGTCATTAAGGCTTGGCGGCTTTTGCATTCGGAGAAGTTATCCAATGACTACTTTTTATGAAGTAAAATCCGACCGCTGAAGGTGACTAAATTAAGCCGCGGCCCACCTTGCCGGTGCGTTCCGGTAATGCCTTTAGGTTGGCGGTTGGCGCCACTTAATGAGTTCATAAAATCGCCGAGGTTGATATTTTCGCTCAGCGCGCGGGTTGAAAGTTGGAACGAACAACTTTCCGGCAGACTCACATCAACATCGCCTTTTAAGGTTTGAAAGGTAAACGGCCCGTCGCCGGTGAGTTCGCCATCAAAGAAAATATCTCCGGTCGTGACATTGACATCCGCCGAGGGAATATGAACATCAACCAGGCGCACTTCACTGTCATAAGATTTGATATTCACATCGCCGCGCACACCGCGCACTTCGATTCGGCCGATATAATTTTGCAGGCGGATGGAGGTTTCAGCCGGCACGTAGATATGAAAATCGGCTTTACCCGGCATCAGGGATTTTTTAACCGTCAGCGTGATGCTGTCGCCGGCGACCTGCTCTTCGATGCGCGCCGAAGCATCGTTGTTGGCGCTCACGGAAATCGTGCGGCGATTCCAGGCGGTGACATTGATTGAGCCGTTGATGTTGGAAATCGTCAGATGGGCTCGACCCTGTGTGTTGTAGGTGCGCTCAAACCGTGTTGGCGCTTCGGCGGCCCTGGCTAGCTGCGCGGTGACTAAAAAACAGAAAGCCAGCGTCAAGATTTTCGCGCTGCCTTTAAAAACGTGATGGATAATTTTTGTTTTCGATTTTGCCATGAGCGGAACAACCTAAACCGGATGATTGAAATCATCTCTTAAAAATTTGCGAAGCCTTCGAGGATGCGGACTTTTTCTCGATAAGCGTTTTTGAGTAACTCGCGGCAATCCTCGTCATCGGGATTGTTGGTAAATTCTCGGCGACTTTCATTTAATGAATCTTCAACTGAAATCATGCTGCGTTCAAATGACAACTGAAGGTTCGTATCCCAGGATTTTTTCTTTTGCTCTACGGTGTCTTTTAATGCGTTGATGCGCTCTTCATATTGCTGAAAATCAGGCTGACCCAATTTCACTGGTTGCAGGTTGCCATTGTTATTTTCATTCACGGCTATTACGTGATTAAACTGTTGCTTCACAACAACCAGGCTGACAATAACTAAAACCAGGGCCGCGGCAACCGTCGCCATTCTTGGAACAGTAAAATAAAAATCGCTGCTGTGAAGGCGCAGCCACCAGGCTTTCAGGCGTGACCAAACGGTTTTCGGGCGTTCGGCTTCAATCTGGGTTTTGATGCCGACCCATAAATCTCTCGACGGCGCTTGCATCGGCAATTGACCGCTGAAATGGACGATTTGTAGAAGGTCGTCGCGCACCCCTCGACAGGTGTCGCAATCAGCCAGGTGACGCTCAATCTTGGTCTGTGCGCCAAGCTCCAATACTCCATCAACGTAT
>JBIOWC010000312.1:0-4534 GCA_044868105.1 Blastocatellia bacterium | reverse complement strand
ACCCTGAAGCGCGCCTGGACGCCGGCAAAACTCAATGACGGCAAATGGACGCATTACGGTTACGGTTGGGCCGTCAATGAATACGAAGGGCATCGCATGATTTCGCATGGCGGCGGCATCAACGGCTTCATTACACACTTTAGACGGTTGCCCGATGATAAGCTGTTTGTCTCTGTGTTGACGAACCGCGATACCGGCAACCCGAACCCTGAAGATTTAACCATGAAGATCGCCGCCCTGGTTATCGGCAAACCGGTCAAGGAACCGGTGGCCATCACCTTGCCTGAAAAAACCCTTGATCAATACGTCGGCACTTATCAAATCAGCGAGAAAGAGAAAGCCACGGTGCGCCGGGATGGTCAAAAGCTCACCCTCGCGACCCCCAACGGCAATTTGCCGCTGACGCCCATATCCGAAACCGAATTCTTTTTCAGGAATAATCGGTTCGCTTTCGTTAAAGACCCGAGCGGCGTGAAAGCAATTATCCTCTATAACAATTACGGTGTAGACCAAGAGGCAAAAAAGATTCAATGAGCTTTCCGGCTCGTGAAAGCTCAAAACGTCGCCTTTGATTCAGAGCCTGATCAGCAATCTTTTTGAAGGCGACGCGTATTTATTACGAGAAGCAAAAACTCGGCATTCGTTTTCTTAAACCGATTTTCTATTTTCAATAAGCGAGGCGATTTCCGAATGTCAAACGACAGCGCCCAGGGCAAACCCGATAGCCGCATCACCCGCCGCAAGATGTTGAAGCACACATCGGCCTTCAGTGTCGCGTTGGTTGCCGCACCCCTGGTCAGTCGCGGGCGGTTTCGCCTGTTTGCCAATTCGTCGGTCGAATATTCGACGCGGACGATTGATTTAATGAAACGCGCAACCGTGATTGATATGCTCAGTCCCTTAACGCTCAATTTTCCCAAGCAGGACAAATGGTTCCGCGACCCGGAAAGTTTTACCGCCGAAGACCTCAAACCTTTTAAAGAATCCGGCATCCAGGTTTTTCATATTGGCGTTGGCATGGGCGGCGCCAACGCCTACACGGATGTAATGCAGTTTTTCGCCTCGTGGAATGGCTTTATCGCCAATCACGACGAAACCTTTATGCGCATTGATAGCGCCAGAGACTTAGAGCGCGTCCAATCATCGGGCAAAGTCGGCATTCTCTTAGGGCTGCAAAATTCCGACCATTTTCGCCGCCCCGATGATGTCAATTTTTTTCGCGGTCTCGGGCAGCGCGTTTCGCAACTGACCTATAATTCGCGCAATCTGATTGGCAACGGCTCGACCGAAAGACGCGACGAGGGGATAAGCGATTTCGGCGCCGCCATTATCGGGCGAATGAACACCGTCGGCATGGCGGTTGACGTGTCGCACTGCGGCGACCGCACCACTCTTGATGCTTTTGAGATTTCGCAAAAACCGGTGCTCATCACCCATTCAAACTGCCGCGCCCTGGCGCCCGGTCATCCGCGTTGCAAAACCGATGAAGCGATTAAAAAAGTCGGTCAGGCCGGAAGCGTGATGGGAATTACCGGCGTGCGCATGTTTGTGAAAAACGATGAGCCAACGACCATCGAAGATTATTTGAACCATTTCGACCATGTCAGAAACCTGATTGGCGCAGACCATCTCGGCGTCGGCAGTGACATAGACCTGTATGGCTATGACCAGATGCCGCCGGAACTCAACAAACAACTGCGCGCCGGTTACAAAGGCAGTTATGGGTTTCGCGACAAGATAGATATTGAAGGGGTCAATCATCCGAAGCGCATGTTCGATTTAACCGAAGGACTGATCCGTCGAAAATACAGCGATAAAGATATCGAAGGTATTTTAGGCGGCAATTTCAAGCGCGTGCTCGCGCAAATCTGGAGCGTCTAAGAACAGCTCGTGTTCTTAGACCGGTGTGCGGGCCATTCGTGCTCTTTTACTCGGCATAACATTAGCAAATCATCCGACATCATTCCGCTACAGCTTTTGTAGTTTCAGTTTCAAGTTTGTGAGAAGGAGGAAAATCCATGAAAACCGCTCGCTTCTTAATTTTTGTTCTGCTGGTTTCCGGGTTGCCAGTCAATGGACTGGCGCAGACCGCAACCACGGCACGAATTTCAGGTATCGTATCGGATGCTCAGGGAGCCGTGGTGGCCGGCGCTACTGTCAAACTGATTGATAAAGCGACCAAGGCTGAGAGAGTTGATGCGACCAACGCCGAAGGGCGCTATGTTTTTCCGAACGTAGAGCCCGGGCTTTATGAAATTTCTATCGTCGCGCAAGGCTTTCGCACGACCCTTGTTTCGGCCGTCAAAGCCGAAGTTGCCAAGACGGCAAACGTAGATGTGGCGTTGCAAGTCGGCGGCACTACGGAACAGGTCACGGTCACGGCGACCGGCGAAGTCCAGTTACAAAAAGATGATTCGGCAGTCGGTAACGTCATAGACAGCGACCGCATCACGCGCTTGCCGAATAGCAACCGTCAGGTCACCTCGTTACTGCAACTGCAACCGGCAACCTCGCCCACGGGTGAAACCTCCGGCTCACGCGGCGACCAAAACACCTTCAGTCTCGATGGCATTGATGTCACGGATAATGTCGGATTCCGCAGCGCCTTTGCCACGGTGATTCCGACCCCCACGGAATCGGTCGAAGAGTTTCGCGTGACGGTCGCCAATCCCAATGCCACCTTCGGGCGTTCGGGCGGCGCCCAGGTAACGCTGGTCACCAAACGTGGCACCAGTCAATATCACGGCTCGGCTTACGAATATCATCAAAACGATAATCTCAATGCCAATTCCTGGACCAATAATCGCCTGGGGCTGGCGCGTCCGCCGCTCATTGATAATCGGTTCGGGTTTTCGCTGGGCGGTCCCATCTGGAAAGAAAAGGTCTTCTTTTTCGGCAACTACGAAGGCCGGCGCTTGCCGGGCACGCAACAGATTACCCGCATCGTTCCGACCGATAGCCTGCGCGCCGGGCAACTCCGCTTTCGCGACGCCTCGGGCGCCGTCTTCACCATCAATCCGCGCAATTTCGACCCCCGCAATCTCGGCGCCAATGCGAAAATCCTGAGCTACATTAACACCCTACCCAAACCGAATAATGCGGGTTTCGGAGATGGGTTGAACACCGGCGGATTCACCACCAATATTCCGGCAACCTTGCGCTCCGATTATGGGGTGCTCAGACTCGATTACCAAATCAACCAGAACTGGTCGTTTGAAGCCAAAGGCGCGCTGTCGCGTGACGTCCAGGTTCAAGCCAATCAGGTTGACCTCATCAACCTTCAAGGCGGCACCAACACCACACAAAGACCGAAGAATCTGACTTTCGGTTTGACCGGCACGTTGCGCCCGAATCTGGTCAACGAGATTCGTATCGGACACTCGTTTGACAACTTCGTGCTCAAGGTCATCACCCCCTCGACCATCGCGGGATTTAACATTGCAGTTAATCTGGCGCCGAGCGCCGCCGATAACAACCCGGCAGCGGCTTTCCTAGATGAAGCCATTGACGTTGACACGCAGCGGGCGCGCGAGCAAACGCTGTCGGCCGGAACCACGCAGTTTATTGACAATGCGACGTGGTCCAAAGGCACGCACACCGTTCAATTCGGCGGCACCTTGCGCCACATCACAACCTTCCATTATCGCAACGATAAGGTCATCGGTTCAGTCGCCACGCCGATTGCCGCCATTGGCGCCGCCGGCAACATACAGATTGCCGCCGGTGAGCGTCCGCCGGCCTGTAGTGCAAGCGTCACGCAAAATTGCTTACAGTCAACCGATGTGGGCCGCTACAACCAATTTTATGCCGCGCTCTTAGGCATTGTTGATAGCGTCTCTTATCTGGCGGTGCGCGATGGTGAGTTGAAGCCCTTTCCGCCGGGCACCGGACTGGTTAATGACACCACGTTGCGCCATTGGGAGTTCTATGCCTCAGATGTGTGGCGCATCCGACCTTCGTTCACGCTCTCCTACGGGTTGGCTTATCAATGGCACACGCCGCCCCAAGACGTCCTCAACAGGCAAACGGTGCTGGCTTACAAAGACACCGGGCAATTGATTGAAGCGCAGGATTATCTGAGGCAAAAACGCGAAGCCGCCGAAAGTGGCAACATTTTCAATCCTGACATCTCCTACATCCCGATTAAAGAGACCGGACGGGTCGGCGTCTTTGACATCAACCGCAAAGATTTTTCGCCGCGTTTTGCGGTCTCGTGGCAACCGTCATACAAATCCGGCTGGCTTGGCCATCTCTTCGGCGACAACGACACGGTGATTCGCGGCGGCTACTCGTTGCTCTATGACCGGGTGAATACCATCTCAAGCGTGGTGGTTCCGATGCTCGGCGTCGGGTTTGCGCAAACGCTGAATATCCGAGCGCCGAAAAATGGCGCGGGGCAACCGTTTCGTGCCGGCGTTGACGGCGATATTCCGGTTCCGGTAAACACCGCTGTGGCCTCCCCGGTGGTGCCCGCAAAACCCTTCGGCGAATTGCTGTCGTTTACCCTTGACCCGGTCGTTCGTGACCCTTATAA
>JBIOWC010000311.1:0-9476 GCA_044868105.1 Blastocatellia bacterium | reverse complement strand
TTCAGTGTATAGCGTACTGCCTTCGAGCGATACCCTATACGCTGGTTCATTTCACGATTTCAAAATCAACCCACTGGGTTGCGGTGCGATTTTTCTCTTTTGCGAGTTTGTCGGTGACAATCACTTGCAAAATATATTCACCGGGTTCAAGGTCGTTAAAATTTAATTGCCCGCCGGTTACGATTTCTTTCATGTCCTGACTCGTATCAACAGCCACGGGGGTTGGCTTGCCTTGATAAACCGTCTTGCCCTCTTTCAACAAAATGACCTGCGCTTCAAGCTGCGGCGCGTGCGTTCGCTCATCCAACCTGGCGTTGTAAATCAAAAATCCGTATGACAAGGCCAGTTTATTTGTCAGGCGTCGCAATGCGGGTCCGGCTTGCGGGTCGTCGCCGGTCAATTCATGCGCGCCTTCTGCAAGTTGCACCATTTGGTCACTCCCGGCTTTCGTCGGATTAATCCCTTGCGCCGTTACCCCGGAAATCGCCAGTAGCCCTTTCTTTACATCCGGCACATTGATGAATTGATTTGCCGCGCCGACCAGTTCGGATTTGTCATCCCGCACCGCAACGCGCAA
Organism: Blastocatellia bacterium; assembly: GCA_044868105.1. Taxonomy (GTDB): domain Bacteria; phylum Acidobacteriota; class Blastocatellia; order UBA7656; family UBA7656; genus JBFMDH01. Next base: position 8,899 of record JBIOWC010000311.1, on the reverse strand, counting down.
TTGATACGCGCCGGGATTTTTCAAGGGCAAGGTAATCGTATAAATCAGCCCTTGTTTATTGAAATGTTCAAAATTCTGTTCCGAAATATGAAGCTCGTACCGGCGCCAAAACCTATCAATAGGGTTCGCGTCATCTTTGTAGGTGACGGCCGCAATATCAATCACCGCTTTTTTTTCACCGTTCTCGCCCCGCGTAAAACTCAGCTTACTCGTGTCTATGTGCAGCAGTGAGCGCGTGAAATGACCGCGTTGGTGGTCATACCCGAAAAGCGAAGTCAGTCGCAAAGGAATATCACCTGAATTAAAGGGGGAGATTAAAGCCGAGACCAGTTGTTGTGTGGGTCTGTCGGTTGTGGGTTTGGATTCCGCATCGGCAATACCCAGAAATTCTGTACGAGTACGAACCTGCAAATCTCGTTTCTTTACTTTGATGGTAAGTTTGTGAAATGCGTAGCGGCCCCCTACGGGTTTGAACGTTGTATCGCTTGGGATGTAGCCAAGCAAATAATAGCCTTGCTGGTCTTCGAGCGCCCGCCCGACACCCGGCGATAAATTATTTGTATTACGGATAAAAAATCCGCCCGTCTGTTCCGCCAAATAACCTAATCCACTCAAGGACTCAACGAAGCGGGTGTCGCGTGCCTTTAATCGCTCATTAATCTGCGATTGCGTTAGTCCATTAAAATTATCTTCGGCCGTGGCTCCCGGAATGACCACCCCGCGTGAATCTATTGTATAAACCACAACCGCCGCACGATTGGCTAAATCGGTCAACCGGCGCATTTGCTCTGCAATGGGGCTATTATTAGGAATGCCATCCGAAAACATGATGATGGATTTGCGTCCCGGTAAATCGCGCAATCCACGAAGGACGGAATTTACCGTACCGAGTGTGCCGATAGTAAAAATCTGTTCGCGGAATTGGTCAGCGTCCGTTTCTCTAACCCCAGGAGTTAACCCGGAATTTCCGGCTCCTCTCAGACTATCCCCTCTCGCTAGTACCACCTGTTCTTCGGCTCTATCTGCAAATAAATTGTAACGTGTACGGTCAATCGCCGCATAAAGCAGTCTTTTATCGGAGGTGAATTGTTGCATAACGCTAATGCCTCCGGTTGTGCGAATGATGGCAACCAAATCGCCCGGCTGCATCTGTTCATCAACAAATTTTCTCAAGGTTTGACGGACCCGATCAATACTGTCAAATGACATTCTTAAATCATCAACAACGATGGCTACCGTGCGTTGCACTTGTTCCGGACGTAAGCTTATCGGGGGAACCGTCACCGCATTTTTTCCAACCGGTTTTGCGCTGTTGGTTTTCGCTTCCATTTTTGAACCCGTCGCAACATAAGAAAAATTGGTGATCTGTTGTTTACGTCCATCTTCATAAATTTCAAAATCTTCCGCTTTTAGGTCGGTGATATGCTTGCCGTCCTTATCCGTCACGACTGCATCAACCTGAACCAAGGTCACCCCAAGTTTCACAACATCCTCTTTCAAGAGATTTTGCGATGGCTCTTTTTTCTTTTCATCCTGATTGGCGGTGAGGTTTTCTTTATTTTTTTCGCCCGGCTGGTTTTTTGTTGCAGGTGGTTGTTGCGCGAATGTTGAAAGTAAAAGCGTGAGTGAAAGAAAAATCGAAATTAATAGGCGTGAATGCACAAAGCCTCCGTATACAGGCATCTCTGGTAGTAATTTGCTCACCCGGACTCTGCTTCAAAAGGTAAAAACGTAGGGATAATAATTTATTTGCACCCTGAACGAAAGCGCCGAATTCTGAAGGCAATCGCCGTTTCGCCGTTAAGGGTTAGCCGCTTCATTCAGCAAACAAATTTATGGCGCGAAGGCTTGATAGCCTTTTTTATAGTAGAGCGAAATTCGCCCCAGACCTTTGGGCGCCTGAAGTTTGATTTTGACATCGTGCCATTTATTTCCGCTGGAGGTGTCCGTAGGGTAAAACCCGATGGCATATTGACGGCGCAGCATGATTGCCATGCGGGTGTAGAGGTCACCGACTTCGTTATCGTCAACGGGAAAGAAAGTGCGTCCGCCGGTCAACTCGGCGAGATATTTCAGCGTATACGCCCCTTCGCTTAGCGAACTAAAGCCCACACAATAAATCTGCACGTCAGCTTCCTTTAACATATTTCTCAACTCTTTGAGCGAATAACGACTGTGATTTTCCAGGCCATCGGAAAGGATAAGTAAAGCTTTCTTCGGGTGACGCCCCTGTTTGGCTTTTTCCGTAGCCAGATACACCGCATCATACAAAGCCGTGCTGCCTTTGGCTTTGACGAAGATGGTGCGGCTGAGAATCTCTTGGGGTAGGACGGTAAAATCCTGAACGAGTTTCGCTTTGTCATTGAAAGCGACCACAAAATATTCATCATCTTCGTGCGAGGTATGGAAGAATTTCCTGAGCGCCGAAAATGACCGCGACGTTAAATCGTTCATCGAACCCGATATGTCATAGATGATGCCGAGCGTAATCGGCGCATCCTCATCCGAAAAAAGGGCGATCTCCTGTTTCACTTTATTATCATAGATTTCAAAATTCTCTTTCTCTAAACCGGTGACGAATCGGCCATATGGGTCAGTCACCGTAATAATGATGCTGACCAGATTGGACTGTAGCTTGAGTTTATTGTCCTGCTGGGGTTTTTCATCCGGCCTGGATTGATTTTGCCGGTCGTTGGCTTGCTGGGGAAAGGCGAGGTTAAAACTTGAGACATTCAGGGCAAACAAGGTGGCGACAAGCCATGAGGCGATACGGCTTTTCATAACTTCACCTGCTTAATGATGAAATCTGTTTTACCCCATCCGCATCGAATCCGAGTAGCATCATACGCCCGCACACAGGCGACATCAAGCTGTAGCCAATCCGTAACCTGGTTCAAATTTCGGCGAGTAATTTGAGCAGCGCCCGGGTGTCGCTCAAATCTGCAAGCGCCGCATCGGGCGCATGTGCATTCAATTGCTCGATGGAATGAACGCCGGTTGCCACGGCCACAACTTTCGCGCCGAAATATTTGGCGCAGGCAATATCGCGCGGCGTGTCTCCGATAATCACAAATTGTTCAGGGGTAAATTCACGCCCGAAATGTTGGCGCATCCGCTCGCAAGCAATCGCCGGAAGGTGGTCGCGATTTTCATCATCGCTGCCAAATGCGCCCCGCCCTTTGAAGTAATGCCAGATGTCAACGTGGCGGAGTTTGGCTTCGGCAAGCTTTTCAACATTGCCGGTGAGCAAAGCGGGAACCAGGCGATTCCCGTCACCCGCAATCGTATCGAGCAATTCGCGCACCCCTTTGCAGAGATAAAAGACCGTACCGCTTTCGGCGAGATGGTCCAAAATTTCCACCATCCGCGCTTCAATCAAGGGCAAGCGCTCGCGAATAACCTCCATCGTGATGCCTTCACATTCCAAGGCCTCTCGATAGATTGAAAGGTCTGTGCGCCCCGCGAAATCAACTTCGCCAATGCGCCCACAGGTGCCAAAAATGTCGGTCAGCATCCCGTGCATCAACCCGCGATACTCCGGGCGGCGGGCGGCGCGAATCAAGGTGCCATCAATGTCGAATAAAAGAATTTTTGATGTGGTCATGCGTCATTCGTCACCGGTCATTCGTGATTAGCAACCAAGCGCTGACTAATGACAAATGACCAATGGCCCTAAACATTAAACCGGTAATGAATCACGTCGCCGTCTTGAACGATGTACTCTTTGCCTTCGAGTTTAAGTTTGCCGTGTTCGCGGCACTTTGCCTCCGATTTGTACTCCAGCAAATCTTCGATACGCACCACCTCTGCGCGAATAAAACCCCGTTCAATATCCGAATGAATCTTGCCCGCAGCCTTTTGCGCATTGGTGCCGCGTTTGATTGTCCAGGCGCGGCATTCGTCTTCGCCCGCCGTGAGGAAACTGATCAAATCAAGCAACTCATAGGCGGCGTGAATGAACCGCGCGCGCGCCGGTTCCGTAATGCCGAGGTCGCTCAGGAAAACCTGTTGTTCTTCGGGGTCAAGTTGGGCAATTTCCATTTCGGCTTTGCCCGCCATTTGAATGAGCTTGAGATTTTTAGCTTCGGCCAAGGCGTTGACCGCAGCCGGCAGTTGGCTTGCGGCTTGCGCTTCATCCACATTCAACAGCAAGAGCACCGGTTTTAAACTGAGAAAACGAAAGCCGGCAATCATCTGCAACTCTTCGGGCGACAGTTCCAAATCGCGCAAGAGTTTCTCTTCTTCAAGCGCCGTTTTCAGGCGTTCAAATAAGTCGCGTTCGCGGTCGGCATCTTTCTCTTTTTTGAGTCGCGCAATGCGGTTTTCAATCTGCACAAGATCGGTCAATAAAAGCTCCGTATCAAAACTACTGATGTCGCGCACCGCATCAGCCGCTTGCGTCAGCATTGGATTATCAAAGGCGCGAACCACATGCACCAGCGCCTCGACCTCGCGGATGTGTTGAACAATCTTTGCGTCCAATCCGCTCTCTGAACGGTCTTCGCTTTGCGAGCCGGCGACGTCAACGAAACTGATTTCGGCATAAGTTTTTTTCTTGGGGTTAAAAAGTTCGGCGAGTTGATCAATCCGCTCATCGGGAACTTTGATGACGCCGACGTTGGCTTTATCTTTTGCGCCATAGCCGCCGACTTCAGCTTCAAGTCCCGTCAGCGTATTAAAAATCGTTGTCTTTCCGGAACCGGCAAATCCTACAAGTCCTACTTTCATTCAATCTCCTAATTCAAATGTGAAATATCTAAAATGGTTTGGCGTCAATCTACCGAACGTCGCCCTCCGGGGTTTTTCACACCCCTGTGCCCGTCTCGATTAATTTCCTTTCGCCACCGAAAAGAGTCCAAACCCATCTGAAAAAAATATCTCGGTTTTGCCCAGCGCCAGTGAGCCTTGCGCATAGGTGCCGCTATCAATCTTAACGACTGCGCCGCCCGTCTTCGGCACTTTGCAGAGGTCCGTACCAGAAAAGCCATAGGCAATAAAGTAATAGACATGCGTGTCGTCAACCGCAAATTGGGTCACCGAAAAAATATTATCGGTCAGTTTCACAGCTTCCCCGCCCGCTTTCGACAGTCTGTAGAGCGCGTGTTTTGAAGTCCCTGCGGTAAAGTAGAGCGCTTCTTCATCCTGCCGCAAACCGGAAATATTATCTTTTTCCGCAACTTCGAAAACCGTTTGCACATCGCCCGCGCTTTTGGCTTTCTTTAATATTTTATTTCCTGATGTCCAATAGAGAAATTGGTCATCAACGATTAAATTGTTCGGCAAGTACTGCCTTTCAATAAAGGATTCGGTTTTACCCCCATTTTTTGAAACTGAAAAAATCGGCGCCACGGTTTGCATATTGGGCCCTTCATAACCGTGATTCGACCAGTAGAGGCGCTCTTTATCCATCGCTAAATCTATCCCTATGCCGACCGAATCTGCGGCGATGGTTTCTATCGGTCCGCCGGCTTTCAACTGGCGCAATAGTTTTCCGGTCGAAGTCCAGTAGAAATACTTATCATCAATAGCCACGGCATCGCGTCCTTCGGCAGGAAAATAATCGCCTTTTTCAAACACTGTAACGCGGCCATCGGCGAGCGAGACTTTGCGCACGCCGGTCTTCCCTTCCTGCTGATCAGCTAAGTTGGCGCCGACGACAACAAAAGCAAATTGTCCGTCAACGGCAAAGGCTTCGACATGCTGCAAATATTCTTTGCCGACTATTTTTCTGCTTTTCGTCCACGAAGGCGCAGGCGGCGCTTGCTTGCAACCTGAAAAGATACTGAAAAGGGTCGCGAAAATCAGCAGTTTCATCATCCCTGTCGCCTTCTGTTTTAGCATTAGTTTTCTGGATGCCGCTTCATAAATGCGGGCCGAGCTAGGGTGCCATTGGTGATCTTTGAGCTTTATGAGAATCCTGCCTGATGATTCAAGGATTAAGGATTTTACTGAGGATTTCTCACAAAGAGCCGTAAGCGCATAAAGACCGCCAGGAATTTACCATTGAGTCAACCGTCACCCTTCCTCAGGCAAAATTCGCAAATCTGTTCCGGTCATCTGACACGGTTGCTCAAGTCCCAGCAATCCTAAAATGGTCGGCGCAACATCCTGTAGCGACCCGCCTTCGCGCAGTCGGCCGCGAAATTCATCAACCAGAATAAAGGGCACCAGATTGGTCGTATGCGCGGTATGCGGCCCGCCGGTTTCCGGGTCAATCATCTGTTCCACATTGCCGTGGTCGGCGGTGATAATCACCGTTCCGCCTTTGGCGCGAATCGCATTCACGACGCGACTGACGCAATCATCCAGGGTTTCAACCGCTTTAATTGCCGGTTCGAGATAACCTGTGTGTCCGACCATGTCGGCATTGGCGTAGTTAATAATGAATGAATCATAGGTGTTGGTATTAATTTCTTTCACCAACGTATCGGTCAGTTCAAAGGCGCTCATTTCAGGCTGCAAATCATAGGTTGCAACCTTCGGTGAAGGAATCAAGATACGCTGCTCGCCGGGAAATTCCTTTTCAACCCCACCATTAAAGAAAAAGGTTACGTGGGCATATTTCTCCGTTTCGGCAATGCGCAGATTCTTCAACCCCGCTTCGGAAAATACATCCGCCAGAATCTCTTCGTGCGATTCCGGCGCAAAGGCGACGGGCAATCCGAACGCCTGATTGTATTGCGTCAGGCAGGTGTAGGAAACGCGCGGGCGGTCGTTCACCTCAAAGCCCTCGAAATTCGCTTCAGTAAAAGCGCGGGTGATTTGCCGCGCCCGGTCCGCCCGGAAATTAAAGAAGATCACGCTGTCATTATCTTTAATGGTCGCGACCGGTGAACCGTCCTGATTCGTGAGCGCAATCGGCAACATAAATTCATCCGTGATATTTTCGTTGTAATATTCACGAATCGCCTCAACTGCGCTAAGGCGCTGGCGACCTTCGCCGCGCACCAGCAACCGATAAGCTTTCTCGGTTCTCTCCCAACGCTGGTCTCTGTCCATCGCGTAGTACCGACCGATGATGGTGGCAATCTTGCCGATTTCATATTCGCGCATCTTGGCTTCGAGATTCGCAACATAACCCGCGCCGGAAGTCGGCGGCGTATCGCGCCCGTCCAGAAAAGCGTGTACATAAACGCGTTCGACGCTTTTCTGTTTGGCCATTCTCAGCAGCGCGTAAAGATGTTCGTGCCACGAATGTACGCCGCCCTCGGAAACTAATCCCATCAAATGCAAAGCTGTTTGGTGTTCAACCGCATATTGCATCGCATTAACCAGCGCGGGGTTAGCAAAAAACTCGTTGGTTTCAATGGCGTAATCAATGCGCGAAATATCCATGCGCACGATGCGCCCGGCACCCATATTTAAATGCCCGACTTCGCTATTGCCCATCTGCCCTGCAGGCAGCCCGACGGAATGCCCCGACCCGTCAATCAAGGTGTGCGGATAGTTATTCATCCAGTCGGCAAAATGGGGCGCACGCGCCAGGGCAATCGCGTTGCCTTCACGTTTCGTCGAATAGCCAAACCCATCAAGAATAATCAGTGCAACCGGCGCATTTTTAATACTCGTCAAAAGTCTTTCTCCTAAGAAAATCTAAACTCGCATCCCCGAATCAACCTTTAATCGAAAAGGTTTCCATCCTCCGGGTGGATCCCATTCACCTTCTCCATCAATGAATTCATCACCAATATCTGTGATTACTACTCCGTCAATGCCTAGCTCTTCACTGACCCAATTTAAGCTGCCATTGACGTTCAGGCAAAACAACCGCTCGGCAGACGCTACATACAAAAAATCGTTGTGAGTGTAGAGGTGTCCAAAATAGTTTCCCAGTAAGTGGGTTTGCGTTTTATGGGTCTCACGGTTCACCAAATAAAGTCTATGACCAATGCCAATGACAATAAAGTTTTGCCAGGTGATTAAATCCGAAAATGTGTGCAACTCAGCGCCAAAATCACAATAAACATCAATCCGCATTTTAGGGCGCTCATTCTCTTCAACTAAAACAAATACGTCGGCGGTTGCCAAAGTCTCTGGAACCACGCCCAAACGAATCGGCTCAAGGTCAATCCATGATGAAGAGATGACAGATTGAAATTGGGCTTTCAACTTCACTTTACTACTTCCAATTCATAATAAATCTCTTTGCCGCGCATCACGGCGTTCAAATATTGCTCCCAGAATTTGCGAATGAACCGTAGGCGAGGGTGACGATTATCGAGGTTGATTAGCCATTCAAGCCCGACGAGATTCCATAAATTCAGTACCGTCACCCGCACCAGTTTCTGTTTGAAACGCACGTCGGTATAAAAATCAAAGACGGCGCGGTCTTGGGTGAGGTTGCGAAATGAATAACTATTGAGGTGATTACGATGCGTGAGGTCGGTCGCAAAATCGGGATTCGTCCAATGCGGCGCGACAAGTTTAACCACGCCGCCGCTTCTCGTGATGCGATGCAGTTCGCACATTACGGCCATCGGGTCTTTGACATGCTCGATGACGTGGCGCCCAATCACTTCATCGAATGAACTGTCCGCAAACGGATATGGCAAATCATCCAGGTCATGAATGACATCGGCCGCAGTGCGCGGATTGATGTCCATGCCGATTGCGCCGGCAACTTTATTTGCCCCGCATCCAATATCCAGGATACGCGGCAAAATATTTTCGATTGTCTGAGGATAGGTCATTCAGTCTTGTTTTCAGGTGAATTTCCCCGCAGATGCGGCGGTTAGGGCTGATTCTCGCAGATTTTAATATCCGCACATCTCTGCGCCATCTGTCGCATCTGTGGGGAAATCACCTTTTAATTTCAAAGCCATCATCTTTCGTAAGAGTTTCGATTTCTATAAAGCTAGACGTCCCTCAACTTCGCTTAGGCTTCAGGCGATTCATGGTT
>JBIOWC010000310.1:0-7227 GCA_044868105.1 Blastocatellia bacterium | reverse complement strand
CGGGTGTCCTCGAAATCCAACGTCATCTGATGCTCGCCAGGTTCCACGTTGATTTGAATGTGCCCTTCAGGGTTAGGAGTGAGGGGTTGCGGTTGCCCGTCAAGGCGCGCGACCCAACCGGGAAAATAGAGCGCGCGGAAATTAATCACCGCCGCTTCTTGTACATTGAAGGCATAAGCTTGATGAATGCCCTGGCTATCAATCACCCGCCCTTCCGCCTGGCCGCTTGCGATGGTAAAAGGCGCCAGTTGTTCTTCTTCGTGAAGTTCTTTGTCCCACCAAACCGGGCGATATTCGGCGGTTTCCCGGCGAATTCGAGTCGCATCAAAGGCTTGCGCGTCATGCGGCGCTCGGCCTATGGCGAAACCGCTCACTAATAAATTGGTTGTAACCGCAACGACCAGTAACCCTCCATATACAAGCTGCGATGTTTTACCCTTTGATAAAAGTGAAAAAGCGGCGACAACCAAAAACGGCAGGCCGACAGTTGTGATAACCAACCAGCGAGATGGGAATTGCAGATAACGAAAATATTCGATGGCTCGCCATAAGGGCAAAGAATATTTGGTTGTCATCAGAAAACTGAGCGCCGTAATCCCCCCTGTGGCGTAAAGCAAGGATTGCTGCGAAGCAAATTGGCCCCACCGCTTTTTGTTGAGCAGTAGAACTGTGGCAACAATAAGCAAAAGCCAGAGCAGCGCCCAGCCGATTTGCTCTGTATGAATCAAAAATTGTAAATCGGCTGACTCGGTATAGATGACAAAATCCGCCACATCTTGCGAAAAGAGCTTGGTCTTTCGCGCCCGTCTGGCGTGGTCGAAGAGAAAGTACTGCCCGTAGTCTTGTTTTAAGACCGCGTTGATTGGCACATAGGCTCGCTCAAACGCTACGGATGCTAAAAAAATAGCACTGATGCCGATTCCGAGCATAAGGCTGAGCGCGATTTGCGACAGCCGTTTGACGTTACGCGTTAAAAACAGAGCATAGAGCGGAAGCGTCAAGGTCACGATAAATGATATGGGAATATGCGTAAAGAGGAGCAACGCATAGCTCAACGCCAGGTAAGCCAGGGCTTTTCGAGTTGGTGTTTTCGTGATTCGATAAGTTGCGTCAAAAACCAATGGAACAAAGACGAATGACCAGAATTCGGCAAGCGATGAACCTTGATAGAGGTCAAACAGATGATACGGCGCGAGCATATAAAGAGCCGCCGCAAGCAAACTGAGCTTGGCATCAACCAGAGATTGAGCAAAGACAAACATCGTCAGGCCGGAGAGGAAAAGCGCCAACCAGCAACTGGCGATTAAGGCTTTTTGCATATCGCTGGTAAATAATCTGGCAAAGGCAGCGGCGTAAAACGAAAGCGGCGGATAATAGAGGGTGACGGGACTGCCTTGAGCATTGCTGGCGCTGGCGAGCCAGCGCGGATAAAACACGCCAGACTCTTGCAGGCTTTCGGAAAATTGGGTGACCCAACGAAAATGTCTATCGGAATCAATGCCGGTGGGAAATCCGCGCCAGAAAATCGGCATAAAAATAATCGTTGCAAGCGCCAGCAGCAGGAAAAAAGGCGCGAGGTAGGGTCGCCAAACGAAGCGGTTGGGTTGAGGAGCGATTGTCGTATTCGGCAATTGCTCATCCGGGGAAGTCGAGGCAATAGTTGGTTCCGGTGGAGTGGACTTAGTCATCGTGCCCCATTCTTATTTTCCTGACACCGGGTGTCAAGAAAGCCGCTTGGTGCGCCGCCATCTTTTGCCGAACGCAAAAATGAGCAAACCCGCCAGGAGGCCGAGGCTTGAAATAATTTTGCCAACCCGACGCGGCGCGGTGTCTTCAAATTTGAGGGTGATGCTGTGTTCGCCTGCTTGAACAGCCAGTTGAATGCTGCCTTTATCATTAGCTTCAACGGCGGTCTTTTGCTCGTCAACATAAGCAACCCAGCCGGGAAAATAGAGCGCGCGAAAATTCAAGGTTGCGTCACTCGTTGCCTTCACTTCGTAAACTTGATTCACGCCTGCATCATCCTTCGCCTTCACCTCTGCGGTGCCGCTTGCCACGGAGATAGCGGGAATCTCTTCATCGAAATTCTGTTTTTCCAAACGCTTGGGCTGATCCCACCAGAGAGGAAAATATTCTTTGACTTCGACCGTATCGAGACTTTTGAGAATCGTCTCGCGGTCATAGGAAGTCTTAGCGATAACCGTTGCGCTTACCGCAAGCGTGACGGCAAGTGTTAAACAAGCAGTGACCAGAAGCGGGCGCCTCTTTGTGTGATCGAGTAAAAGCGACAGTGCGCCGCCAGCGAGAAAAGCCGCACCAGCGGAAACCAGGGTCAGCCAGCGAAAAGGAAATTGCAGATAAGCAAATTGCGGAATCAGTTTCCAAAGCGGCGAAGAGATTCGCGTCGTCATCAGTAGAGCCAGAAGGGAAACCGCCAGTATGACGCGTAAACTTTTTATCGTTTCAGCTGAAAGATTCTTGGTCGCGCGATTGAAAAACAGGAGAACTAGAGCAAACAAAAAAATCAGAACCAGCGACAGCGCAGTCCAGTCGGCTAATTTAAGCGTATCAACCCCGCCGGGTTCGGTAAGTTGCAGGAGCGGTGATTTGCTGAAGGTTTCAAAGAGAAAATTATTATCATACTTAATGCCAAGCAGCCGTTGAAATTTGACATAATCGCGCTCGAACCAAACCGGAATTGTAAACGTGGCGCTCACGCCAAAGCCCAGAACCAGCCCTGCGACGACGCCCATCAGCGCATTCAATTTGCGGGTGTGCAGCAGCACATAAATCACGGCCACAAAGGTCAAAGCGAAGGCGACCGGCAGATGGGTGAACAACAGCAAGGCATAACCGGTGGCCAGGTAGAGCGTCGCTGGCCCACCGGGTTTTACGGTTATTCGATATAGCGCATCAAAAATCAATGGTATCCAGACAAAAGACCAGAGTTCGGCAAGCGCCATGCGGTGGTAGAAATCAAAGAGATGGTAGGGCGTTGCCAGATAAAAGAGCGCCGCAAACAGACTGAGCCCAGGGGAAAAGTGTGAGCGGCAAAAAACGTACATCGCCAGGCCGGAAAGAAAGATGGCCAGCCAACAACTGAAGGCTAAGGCTTGCAACATATCTTTGGTCAACAGGCTGAGTGTGGCAGAGATAAAAAAAGGCAGCGGCGGGTAATAGAGCATCACCGGACTGCCTTGCTGATGATTGGCGCTTGCCAGCCAACGCGGATAAAACACGCCGCTTTCCTGCAAAGCTTCTTTGAACTGCACAGCCCAACGATAATGCACACCCGCGTCGTGCCCGTTGGGTAGCCCGCGAAAGATAACCGGCAGAAAAATCGCCACACTGACCGCCGCCATAATCAAGCAAGCGGTCAGTAATTTTTCTGAGCCTAAAAAGGAAAGGAGGTGATCGTGATGAGTCGTTTCAAATTTCGCGGATTGAGTGGGTGAGGGGGTTGCAGATGGCGAAGGTTCTTCTTTCAAAGTGGAATGCCGAGCCAGGTTGATCTATCGGGTTGTGACCACTTCGCAACCCGATAGATCACAGGGATTGTTTAGATATCGAGGTTTTTGACATCGAGCGCATTGTCTTCGATAAAGCGCCGACGCGGTTCAACGGCATCGCCCATCAAAACCGTGAACATTTCATCGGTTTCAACTGCATCGTTGATTTGGACATTCAGAAGCGTGCGCTTATCCGGGTTGAGCGTGGTTTCCCAGAGTTGCTCAGGGTTCATTTCGCCCAGGCCTTTATAGCGTTGAATGGTCAAATCTTTTTTCGCCGCCGACATAATGTGTTCAAGCAAGGCATCGCGCGATTCGACGGTCGCGCTGTTGCCGTTGTCGGCAATGTCAAAGGGCGGATTGCTCAAGTCGCGCAAGTCGCCATAAAGCTGCACCGCTTTTTGAAACTCGACGTGCGTTGCCAACTCCCAGTCAATCATCACGCGATGGCGTGGGCGAAGGACGGCGACTTCGTAAAGCCCATGCTCTTCATCCTGTTCAAGCAGCGTTTCGTAGCCGCCTTTTTCGAGCGCCGAAGCGACCTTTTGCAGATGGGTTTCTTTGGCAAAAACTTCATGCAGTTTGATGCCTTCGTGCGCCGTGAGCACCCCTTTCGTTCCGGCAAACGCATCAATCATCGCTTCGGTCAACTTGCGGTCGTGCGTGCGGCGGTCGAGTTTATCAAGGTAGTTGGTCAAATCGGAAAGTTTTTCCAACACTTTTCTGAGTTCTGCGCCTTTGAACTGTGTGCCGTTACTTTGAATGGTGACGGTTACATTGTCGGTGGCCTTGCGCATCAGGAATTTCGATAATTCTCGTTCGTCGCGCATATATTGTTCGCTTCGGCCTTTTTTGACTTTGAAAAGCGGCGGTTGCGCGATGTAAACGTGCCCGCGTTCAATTAACTCAGGCATCTGGCGATAGAAAAACGTGAGGAGCAGGGTACGAATATGCGAACCGTCAACGTCGGCGTCGCACATCAAAACCAGCTTGTGATAACGGAGTTTCGTGGCATCAAAATCGTTTTTGCCGATGCCGGTGCCGAGCGCGGAAATCATGGCGCTGATTTCCGAATGCGAGAGCATTTTGTCGTAACGCGCTTTTTCGACGTTTAAGATTTTTCCTTTAAGCGGCAAAATCGCCTGGGTTCTGCGGTCGCGCCCTTGTTTTGCCGAGCCGCCGGCCGAATCGCCCTCGACAATAAACAGTTCACAAAGCGAGGGGTCTTTTTCCGAGCAATCGGCCAGCTTGCCGGGAAGCGCGGTTGAATCAAGCACGCCTTTGCGACGCACCAGGTCGCGGGCCTTACGAGCCGCTTCGCGGGCGCGGGCGGCGTCCAAAGCTTTTGAAATAATCTTCTTGGCGACGGCCGGATTCTCTTCAAAATATTGTCCCAGATGTTCGTTGACAAATGACTGCACCTGCCCCTTGACATCCGAATTCAATTTGCCTTTGGTTTGCCCTTCAAACTGGGGTTGCGGCAGTTTGACACTAACCACGGCAACCAAGCCTTCGCGCACATCTTCGGGCGCGAGTTTTTCATCATCCTTTTTGAATAGCCCTGCCGAACGCGCATAACTATTAATCGTCGAAGTCAGCGCGGCGCGAAATCCCGACAAATGGGTGCCGCCGTCAACCGTGTTAATGTTATTGGCGAAGGTGTGGACGATTTCGTTATAGCTATCGTTATATTGAATCGCGATGTCAATCGAAACCGGGTCGTCGGCCGTTCCTTCTTTGCTAAACGCAATCGGTTGAGTATGTGCGACGCTTTTGTTTTTATTCAAGTGTCTGACAAATTCAGCGATGCCGCCTTTATAGAAAAATTCATGCGCTTTTTCTGTCCGCTCATCGTTGATGGTGATGCGAATGCCGGAATTGAGAAAGGCTTTTTCGCGCAAGCGTTGGGACAGCGTATCGAAATTAAATTCTGTCATTTCGAAAATTTCCGCGTCCGGCTTAAAGGTGATTTTGGTTCCTTGTTTGCGGGTTTTTCCGGTTTGTTTGAGCTTATACACGGGAATCCCACGAGCGTATTCCTGCTCATAGGTATTGCCGTCGCGCCAGATTTCTACGCGCAGCCATTCGGACAGAAAGTTCACCACAGAAACGCCGACGCCGTGTAAACCGCCCGAAACTTTGTAAGAGTTCGAGTCGAATTTGCCGCCCGCATGCAAAATGGTCAACACCACTTGCGCGGCGGAAACTTTTTCTTGCGGATGGATGTCAACCGGGATGCCGCGTCCGTTATCAATAACGGTAATGGAATTGTCTATGTGAATGGTTACATCAACGCGATCACAATAACCCGCTAAAGCTTCGTCAACGGAATTGTCAACAACTTCATAAACCAGATGGTGAAGTCCCAAATCGCCGGTCGAGCCGATATACATAGCGGGGCGTTTGCGGACCGCATCTCTCCCTTCTAAAACGGTAATTGATTTCGCGCCGTATTCTTGTGATTGTGTACTCACAGATCTCCTCTTCCTGACTAAGGGTTTCGGTAAATGTTTTTTACCGTGTGCGCTCTTTGCGACTTTTTGCAAATATGCGACTTGTTGTTTCTTTGATGGTTGCTTCTTTTCATTTACCTTCTTTGCAACTTTTTTGACGACGGTCTGCACCCGGGCAGACGCTTTCTTCTTCAATCGAGCTTTTACTTTCATTACCCCGTTCCTGTTCGTGATGTGTTTTGATTTAGCGAAGCGATAATCAGGCTTAGTGACCGCTTCTTTTTATCAACGAACATGTGGCGCCCGGCTCGCTCAAGCTCTGCTTAACGCCTTAGGGCATCAATGGTACTTTCACTGTCTTCTTCGTGATAGTGTTCTGAACGAGAGACGCTGGGTCGTTCACTCAATGCTTGACCTTGTTCAACATAGAAGACCGAAGCGCGGTCACGGTAACGATTGGCGATCGCTCTTCGTGAAGTGCTGATGAAGGTTTGTGTGCGTCCTTCGAGCGTCGAAAGCAGCGCTTCAATTCGCCCCCTATCGAGTTCTGCGTCAAGGTCGTCAATGAGTAAAACGGGGTTTTCTTCGTAAGTAAAATTGTAGATGGAAACTTGCGCTAAATCAAGCAAAAGTAAGGCACTTCGCTGTTGTCCGGCGCTTCCGAAACGGGCCACTTCGCGCCCATCTGCGAGGATTTCCAAATCGTCACGGTGCGGACCGATGAGGGCGTGACCAGAAGCGATTTCCGCCGCTAAACGAATGGCTAAGCGTTCGCCAAAAAGACGCCCAAAATCGCTTAAATCACCTTTGTCCTCAAGCTGTGATTTATAGCGCACGCTGATGCGTTCAGCGCCAAAAATGTCATGCCCGTAATCGTTTTCGGCCAAGACTTGATTGAGTTTATCAATATGTTTGACGCGCGCGTTGTGAACCGCTGCACCGGCTTCAATCAATTGGTCGTTCCAGGCTTCGATTTGCGAATAGAAGGATTGCTGATTACGGCTTTCGCTGGCCTCGGCCAGCAGGCGATTCTTCTGTTTGAGGATGTGGTTGTATTGAGCGAGGGTGTTCAAATAGCCCGGCGTAAGCGTTGCGATACCTCGGTCAATATAGCGACGGCGTTCGCCGGGGTCGCGGCGCACAACATCCAGCTCTTCAAGCGAGAACACAAAGACATCGAGATTGCCTAAATAATGAAGCAGGGCTTCGCGCTTGCCGTTCACATAAAGCTCTTTGGTTGCCCCGGTCAGCAGTAATTGAATCTG
>JBIOWC010000309.1:0-2790 GCA_044868105.1 Blastocatellia bacterium | reverse complement strand
TTTGTGCTCAGAAAGAAACGCCCGGATGTGGAACGGCCCTACAAGGCCTTCGGTTATCCCATCGTTCCGGCGCTTTATATCATTGGCGCGAGCGTCATTTTATTTATTTTATTTGTCTATCAAACGCGGACCACCTGGCCCGGGCTGGCGATTGTTTTAACCGGCGTGCCCATTTATTTCATCTGGAAAAAAGTCGGCCGCCCCTCGACCGATTAACTGAAGGAACCTGGCAATCATTTGTCATCATATAGATTCAGGCAAGAATAGGGGTGGTTCTAATATTTTTTATTCCTGAATCTCAAATCAAAATTTTTGAAATTAACTTTGGAGGTCATTGAATGGCTAATCAAATGTTCGCAAAAAAACCTCTCGATGTCTTACTCGCCGAGATGAAGGGGGATCACCGGCTGAAACGCGTGCTCGGCCCGGTGCAACTGACCGCGCTGGGGGTTGGCGCCATCATCGGCGCTGGCATCTTTGTTGCCACCGGCGCAGCCGCTCATAATGTCGCCGGACCGGCGCTCATGATTTCTTACGTGGTTGCCGGAATCACCTGCGTATTTGCGGCGCTCTGTTATGCCGAGTTCGCTTCGATGGCGCCGGTTGCGGGTTCAGCTTACACTTATGCCTATACAACCATGGGCGAGTTATTCGGGTGGATTATCGGTTGGGACTTGGTGCTTGAATATGCGGTCGGCTCGGCAACCGTAGCCAACGGCTGGTCAAGCTTTTTCCAGAGCCTCATCCCGCCAACCTGGATACCGCATGTGCTCAAGCGCGCGCCGATTGTCTATGATGCGGCCGCCGGACACTTCGTTAAGACCAATAGTATCGTTGACCTCCCGGCCATTTTGATTGTCGTCATCGTCACAGCCATTCTGGTCAAAGGAATTCAGGAAAGCGCCAGTTTTAATGCCACCATGGTCGGCATTAAAATCGCCGCGGTGCTATTTGTCATCCTAGTCGGCTTCTTTTACATCAAAGGGGAAAACTATACGCCCTACGCGCCGTATGGCTGGGGCGGGTTAAATATCCTCGGAAAAACCGTGTGGGGTGAAGTATCGCCAGGCGGCACACCTGTCGGCATGCTTGCCGGTAGCGCCATCATCTTTTTTGCCTATATCGGTTTCGACTCGGTGTCAACGCACGCCGAGGAAGCCAAGCGGCCAAACCGCGATGTGCCCATCGCCATCGTCCTCTCTTTAATTATCTGTACCGTGCTCTATGTGGCGGTGGTTTTCGTGCTTACGGGCATGGTGAAATATAACCAGATTGATACCGGCGCGGGGGTTTCTGCGGCCTTCAAGAGCATCGGCTTGAACTGGGCCGAGTTTATCATCGCCGCCGCGGGCGTTGCCGGCATTACTTCCGTGCTTTTAGTTATGATGCTCTCGGCGCCGCGCGTTTTTCTGGCAATGGCGCGTGATGGCTTGGTGCCACCGAGCTTTTTTGCCGCGGTGCATCCGAAATTCCGCACCCCTTGGAAGAGCACCATTCTCGTGGGCACGTTTGTTGCGGTCGGCGCCGGACTCTTGCCGATTGACGCGCTGTTGCAGATGACCAACATCGGAACGCTCTTCGCCTTCACGGTGGTCTGTATCGCGGTGTTGATTATGCGCAAGACGAACCCGGATGCCGAGCGTCCCTTCCGTTGTCCGCTCGTGCCCGTGGTTCCCATTCTCGGCGTTTTGATGTGCTTGCTGCTCATGTTTTCACTGCCCTGGGAAAACTGGCTGCGGCTGTTTGGCTGGATGATTATTGGACTGGTTATCTATTTCACTTACAGCCGCCATCACAGTTTTATGAAGCACTATCTCGCGCATGAAATTTCCGCACACGGGGTGTCGCCCGGCGGCGCGCTCGTTGATGATGTTGACTACAAGGACAAGAAATAGTTGCAATACCTCAGGGTAAAAAAGCAGCAGGCAAGAGGCTCTTGTCTGCTGCTTTTTTGTGTCGGCACCTGCCGGATGTCGCCGATTCGTCCACTCAGCTTAAATTTTTGGTTGGACTTGCTTGACGGCGTGTGCTTATGATGAGTTGTGTATTCAGATTGGCAAATTGAGATAATTACGCATGGTTGAATCCTACACGCAGGCACACAATGTTTCGCTCATCGTCCAGCCCGGTGACAGTTTCTTTCCTCTGGTTGATTCTATTGATAGCGCGGCCACATCAATTAAGATGACGATCTTTAGAATGGACGACCCGATTGTCAAAGCAGCTTTAAAAAGCGCCGTCACTCGCGGGGTCAATGTCCAGGCGCTCGTCGCCATTGATTCCAAAGGGTGGGTGAAGCGCAATAAAAAACTGAGCGATGAACTCGCGAATCTCGGCGTTGAAGTCAAAGCCCAACGGGCCGAGAAAAAGATTAAACGCTATCATTACAAAATCTTAATCGTGGACAATCATCTGTCCTTGATTTTGACCTTCAATCCAACGCAAAAGAATCTGCATTATGCGCGGGATTTCGGGGTTTTGATTAAAGACCCGGAAATCGCTACGGAGTTGATCCGGCTCTTTGATTCGGATTGGAACGGTGAAAAATTCAAGCCCAATCTTTCGCCGCTGGTTATCAGTCCGCATCAAGGATGGAAATTCGAGTCTGACCCAGATCGATTCTACGTCGCTGCGCCCGCGATCTCTTTGGGAAAAAGTCCCGTTCCTTTAGTGACGCGCCACCCACTCACGTCGAGCGTCGCCACGTTCGCGAAACGCTGATGCGCGAGCACGCCCGGAGCACCGAGGTGATGCCAGAGCTCCGTGGTCTTCGCCGGCATGAACGGATGC
>JBIOWC010000308.1:0-2057 GCA_044868105.1 Blastocatellia bacterium | reverse complement strand
AAATCATTGACCAAACCCTGTTGCTCATTAAACACCATCCGAAGATGGGCCGCATGACCATCATCAAAGAGTTGGGTGAGGAAGTCGCGCCCGTACAGGTCAATGAAGGGCAGATGAAGCAAATTTTCATCGCCTTGATTGCCAATGCATATGATGCGATGAATGGTGAAGGGACGTTAACGATACGCACCGTTTCGAAAAAACCCGGCGTGTGCGCCGAATTTGTGGATACCGGTTGTGGAATTCCTTCAACCAATATTTCGAAAATATTTGACCCCTTCTTTACCACTAAGCCGGTGGGTCGTGGCACCGGTTTGGGGTTATCCGTATGCTACGGAATTATCACAGACCACGGCGGGAAGATAGAAGTTGATTCTCTTGAAGGTCAAGGCTCAACTTTTCGCATCCTCCTCCCTGCTGCTGAGACTGCTCCCTACCTTTCAACCAATCAAGACCGACTCTACAGTCGCCAGCTAGAAACGGAGAGGGTTCAATGAGCGCAAATGCCAGTATTAATCTGTTAATTGCTGAGGATGAAAAAAATTTAGGAATCGTTTTGCAACGCGAACTTGCGCGTTTAGGTCATCGGGTGACCTTGGTACACGACGGCGATGCGGCCGTCCAGGCGGCAAAAGAGAATGATTTCGACATTGCGTTGCTCGATATTATGATGCCGGGTCGCAATGGGCTTGAAGTATTGCGGGAACTCCGGGAGATGGAGCAATCGCCGGAAGTTCTAATGATGACCGGACACGCCACTGTCGAAACCGCTCTACAGGCGATGAAGATGGGAGCCTATGATTATTTAACCAAACCTTGTTTGATTAGCGAACTCGAAGCCATCTTGCAAAAGGCCTTTGAGAAGAGACAGCTCAAACAAGAAAACCTGATGTTGCAAACCCGTTTGCGTTACAAAGAAAAATCGCCTGATTTTGTCGTCCATAGCGATCATATGAAGCGCATCATAGAACTGGTGAGAAAGGTCGCGTCATCGAACGCCATCGTTTTGGTCACCGGCGAATCGGGAACCGGTAAAGAACTGATTGCCAATACCATTCATCACTATTCGCAACGCAGCAATGGACCGTTTATTGACATTAGCTGCGCCGCGATTCAAGAGACGCTACTCGAATCCGAGTTATTCGGCTATGAACCCGGGGCTTTTACAGGCGCGCAAAAACGCAAGCTCGGGCTCATGGAATTAGCCAATCATGGAACACTCTTTTTAGATGAAATTGGTGAAATGAATCTCACTTTGCAATCAAAACTGTTGCGCGTTTTGGAAACCCAGTCCTTTTATCGGGTCGGCGGCACCAAAAAAGTAGAAGTTGATGTGCGTATCGTCGCAGCGACGAATCGCGATTTGGAGAAGGATGTTATGGATGGCAAATTCCGAGGCGACCTGCTCTATCGGATAAATAATTTCACCATCAAACTTCCGCCACTCAGAGAGCGACCCGATGACATCAGACCGATTGCCGAAACGTTTCTCGCGCAAATTCGCGGTCATAAACCCATTCGCTTTACTGAAGAAGCCCTGCTGACCCTGGAAAATTACGATTGGCCCGGCAATGTTCGCGAACTGAGAAATGTTGTCGAACGCGCGGTCATCTTGTCATCTGATGATGAAATCCGCAGCGAGGATTTGCCGATTGAAGTTGGCCGCTCTTTCGTGGAGGTATTTGAACCAACGCTATCTGAGGTGAACATACCGGCCAATCTCGATGAACTAAAGAAAAAACAGATTCTCAGCGTTCTCGAACAAACCGGTTGGCATCAAGGAAAAGCCTCAGAGGCCTTAGGAATTTCACCGAGCACGCTATATCGTCAACTCAAATCACTGGGACTTACACGGACACGAAGAATCGCCGAAGTTTAATTTTTGCTAAAAGGTAGAGCCAAAGAGCAGAGTTATTGAAATCAATAACTCTGCTCATTTCTTTAGTGAACGGTTGCATAAATTTTCTCTTATTCGCTAATCTTGAATTGACAAATGCTTTCTCAAGGAAAGGAAGAATAATAGATGTCAGACAATGAAATTCGCCCTAATGAATCTC
>JBIOWC010000307.1:0-8993 GCA_044868105.1 Blastocatellia bacterium | reverse complement strand
ATTGTGCTTGAAAAATTAAGCGCCGCTCAAGCGCTCATCGCACTGCAATTTTATGATGAAGCTGAGAAAGCTTTATCGTTGTTGCCGAAATCCGAAGCCACGGAAAACGCTTTCGGGTTGGTCTTTTCAGGAAGACTCGATTATTGGAAAGCCGAGCGAGCCTTTAGAAATGCCATTGAGTTAAAGGCTGACTGGGCGGCACCGCATTACAATCTGGGATTGCTCTTTCGGGCTCAGAAAAAAGCTGAAGCCCTGGAGGAATTTGAGCAGGCGGCAAAACTCGACACTAAAACGGTTGCGCTGTTTATCGCTTTAGGCGATGAATACTTTTCGTTAAGTAAATGGCAACCGGCAACCGACGCTTACCGCAAAGCCGTTTCGCTCAAGCCCTTTGATGACGCCCTGCACACCAAACTCGGACACGCGCTTTATAGTCAGGGACTGCGTGATGAAGCCAACCGCGAATATCAAAAAGCCAAAGAAGTCCGAAGCAAACAGTAAATGAGAGCAACCTGCAAAGAAGGTTACTCAACGGTCTTAATCTATTTGTGACCTTTGTGTGATTATCTCATTGAAATTTTGAGTCAAAGGCAAGTCAAGGGTGGGTCGCACTGAGCGGGTTCATCAAGACCCAGGTAGCGGATATCATCCCTCAAGATTCGGGATATGGTTTTTCAACCCGCTCTACTTATTCCCAAAGATTCGGGGGTTGGGGCGGCGGGGTATACTCGCGTTCATAAACCCGATTCGCGCCGTAATCGCTCACCTGAAACGATTGTTGTTTTGTCGGATAGATCTCTTTTCCCGCATCGCCCAATAAAAACCAGAAGGCATAGGCGCAGACTCCCGTGCCGATAGGAAAATGTATGGCCGCCAATACAGCGCCAACAAGTCCTGCGGGTTTTGCCCAGGATTTTCTTTTCCAGAGCGCATAGGCTGCGATAAACGAAGGCATAGCGAAAGCCATTTGAATTAAGATGACCACCATCATCACGATTCCGAATATGGCAAAGGGCGGAAATTCAACCGCTTCCCTTTCGGGTATAGCCGCCATAAAAGCGAGCATGAAAAAGCCGATTAAGATAGAAACCATTGCCTGCATACACCCATAAACAAAAAATGCAGCCGCAACAAATTTATTGTGTTCCTGACTGGTCATCGCTAGTTCTTTTTCTTCTCTTCTTCAATTTTTTGCCCAAGGTTGAGCAGGTAAATCTCTTTATAAGGTTCCGCATCTTCCAGCGTAGAAGTATTTTTCGAGACCCGTTTTTCAATTGGGGGTGGGGCCGCCTCACGTTCAGCCCCGAAAATTATCTGGTCATTCGCTAGAAAAATCGGCGAATGCGTGTTGGTGCCTTTTGAAGTTAAGCGCACTATCTGTTGCGTCGTGGAATCGAGCATAAAAAGATGAGCGCCGCTTTCGGCTGGCCCGATAAACGCAATGAGATTGCCATCGGGTGACACGGCAGGTGAGCGTTTCGGCAAATCGGGGTCGGGAAATTCAGTTACCTCTAGCGTCTTGAAATCCAAAAAATAGAGATTATCCTGTTGTTCGGGTTGGCGCTGCGCCCACAACACCGCCATATTTTTTTGCGGAATCAGAACGACTTTGTGTATGCGGGCAAATTTATCTTCGGTCAAATCACGAAGCGGTTTGCCTTTCAAATCATATTCCCACAGCGAATGTCGGCCGCTCGATTCTTCGACTTTGACCAGCAAAATATTCTTCCCATCCATCGTCAGTCCCGCGCGTATCGTTGACGTTTCATCGTCGGTAAAATATTCGCCTTTGCCGCCCGTAAGGGAAATCGAAGCGATATGCAGAATGCCGAAGGCCGCGCCTTCAAGCGGGCTTTCATCTGTGGTGTAGAGCAAGCGTTTGCCGTCGGGCGTAAAGACCGGCTCTTTATCGGTAAAATTATTAGCGGTGAGTTTTTTCACCGTGCCGGTTATGACATTCACGGTGTGGATTTCTGCAAAACTTCCCATATCGCCAAAACCGGCAAACGCCAGCATGGAGCTATCGGGCGACCAGGCCGGGTCGGCAACTCCCCATTTTAAGTTGGTGAGCGGCGGATGAACCGAAAAACCGGGTACATCCATGACATAGAGATTGGGCGGAAAATTCGGTTTTTTAGCAATAAAGGCGAGGAGTTTTTTGTCCGGCGAAATTGAGCCAAGGGCATACAAGCCCATGCCGCTAGTCAATTTTTTTACCGAAAACTTCTCGGCTGGCGGTTTTTCATCCTTTTCTTCCTTCTTATTTTTTTGCGGCGCGGCCCAAAGCGTCGGTAGAAAAATACTGCCGATTAATACGAAGGCTAAGAGTCTTATTCTGGTTGAACGATTCATTGCTTGCATGTGGATTCCTTCACCGAATGATGTGGAGATTGATGCTAACATATTTATGGCAAAGCAACCATTATTGCGATGCGGGCTTCAAAAGCCTCCCTTTAGTTTAATTTTTTTGAATGCTATGATTCAAATTTCATGAGGATGAATGATTTATGAGCCGGTTGATGTTCGTTTACCTTTCCGGAACGGAAAAAGGTAAGACCAGAATCTTTACGCAGAACCAGGTTACGATAGGCACGTCGGAATCTTTCGATTTAACCCTGGTGCCCGAAGAAGGCGGCGCTTTGCCTGAAGGTTTGCTTGCCGAAATCATTACGGATGATGACGAGGCCATAAGATTAATTCCGCGTTATAAATCAGAGTTTCTTGAAATCTTAATTAACGGCGAACTACCGGTTGTTTCCCCAACCGGCTATGAATTGCAGGACGGCGATACCATACATTTCGGGCATGGGCTGTCGAGCGCCAGTGTCCTTTTTCAAGTGATGCCCGAAAATTTTTCGACCGCCAGTCTCGTGCGTCAAAGTCGTAGAGTGATAGAACCCGCCGCCCCGCCGCAACCGGTTCATCCGCTTACCGCCACCCTTTTTGTAAAAGAGTTATCAGCGAGTTTGTGGGCTGAAGTTCCGCGTAAAGTCAAATTGTTGGGACTGGGAACCATCAGCTTTTTAACGCTCACTTTACTTGGAATTATCTTTTACAACTTCTTAATTCTGCATCGCAACACGACGCTCATTGAAAGTTTGCGTAAACAGGCGGAAAAATCCGAATCCACACGATTGCAGGACCAGGAAATCATCAAACAACAACAGGAAGAAATAAAACGCCTGCGCGATGTGACCGAACAATCCAGACAATTTACCCAGCGCATCGCTGAACAATATAGTCAGAGCGTCTGTTTGATAGTCGGCAGTTATATCTTCGTTGAAAAAGGATCAGGGAAGGCATTGAAGTACGAGACCGCAGACAATTCAAGCGGCACGCCGATAGATAAAAACGGCAATTTGCTGGCTTCAGTTGATGGCGCGGGCGAACCTGTGCGTATTGATTACACCGGAACCGGGTTTGTAATTAAACAAGGATTGATTGCTACCAACCGGCATATCGTAAAGCCCTGGGCGAGCGATTCCGTCGCTCAACTCATCCTCAGTCAAAGCGCCAACCTGCGCCCGCAGATGGAAAAACTGGTCGCCTTTTTCCCTTCAATCAAAAAAGAGTTCGATTTGAAAGAAGCCACTTCTTCCGATAAATACGACATTGCGCTCTGCTCTTTTGAGCAAAACGATACGGCGCTACCGGAACTGCCCATCAGCACTGATGACCCGCGTACCATCATCGGCGAATCGGTCGTGGTGCTCGGTTATCCGACAGGCGTAGACGGACTCTTGCAACGCATTGATGATGAGGGAACCAAACGCGAAATTTTGCGTCAGCACGGCGCTTCGGCTGAAGATGTAGCGGTCGGGCTGGCCAGTCGCGGACTGATTCGCCCCTTAACCACCACAGGGAATGTCACAGACGCCTTGCCGAATCGTTTAGTGCATAGCGCGCAGACTACCGAAGGCGGATCAGGTAGCCCTATCTTTGACCGTGAAGGTCGTGTGATTGCCATTAACTCAGCGATTTTGACGACAGCGGATGGCGGGCAGAGTTTCGGCGGTTCCAATTTCGGCGTTCCCATCAAAGCGACCTACGATATGCTCGTCTCTTTTCAAAAACAGTGATTCAGATGTCGGATATCAGAGGTTAGATGTTAGTAGAAGTAGTTGAAAACTTTTCTGTTTCATAATCGCCATCAAACTTTCACTGACATCTAGAATCCGACACCTGAATCCTGGTTAATTGTTCTGATTCGCTTCGACACTGGCATCAGCTCCCCAAGTGGCGATTTCGACCCCACTAAATTTTAACAACTCGTCTTCCTTGGTTGGCGGCGATACCACATCAAAGAGAATGTTATCGAATTTGCCTTGCCCTCTGTAAAAAGCCGTTTTGTGACCTCGGCCATTGGTGAACTCAATGGATTGAATTCCCCATTTACCCAGCGCCGCGTTATCTGGAATCGTGACCGGAACCTCAAAAGCCGTGTAGGCATAAATATCATCACGCGGAATATCGATTTCACCATAGGCAAATTTCATCCGGCTGGTATTCGAGACGCTGAATTGAAAACATTGAACATGAATTCTACTGATTCCGGCGGGGTCGCTGGCACGAATACGAAGAACCAACCGCTCCCCAGCAGTAATACGAATTTCAATTGGGCCGCTTGCTTGCAAGCTAACTGACATGATTTCACCTCGTTATGTATGATTTCAAAATTTCGTGAGGACGATTAAATGTGAGGTACTTTATTTTATCTTTTTTGGGCTAAGATCCGGTAGTCGTATCACTCAAACCTGCGTGTGATAATATGGATTGAAGTCGTGTGAGTCAAGCAGACGGAGTTTGAAAAACAATTTTGCAACAAATTTTTCAAACTCCGTCTGAAAATTAATTGGAGCCGTATGGTTTGGCTTTTCCTTCCATCGCTTCTTTGTACGCGCCGTTCGGGATGTTGTCGCCCAAGGCAATGGCTTTTTCGTATTCGGCAATGGCGTCTTTACGAAATTCCTGAAAATCATAAATTCGCCCGATCAACACGTGACACCATTGAATCATCCAGCGTTCGGAATCCGGGGATGCATTTTCAATCGCCTGACGGTAGAGTTTGATGGCCATCTCCAGGCGGTCGTGTTGCTGTTGAATTTTATCGTTCTCGTCGGCCTTGG
The DNA here is from genome assembly GCA_044868105.1 of Blastocatellia bacterium. Classification (GTDB taxonomy): domain Bacteria; phylum Acidobacteriota; class Blastocatellia; order UBA7656; family UBA7656; genus JBFMDH01. The sequence continues at coordinate 3,867 of JBIOWC010000307.1, read as the reverse complement.
CGTCTTCTTCGGCCTTGCTCGGCAACTGACTGATGATGCGCGCCATGCCGAAAAGCGCCCGCGCATTCTTGGGTTCGGCGCCCAACACCTCTTCTAAAAGGGCGCGGGCTTCGAGCAAGCGTTTTTGCCGAATCAAATTATCGGAATCTAAAATCTTTTTGGCAACTAACCCCATTGCCGGATTACCTGCCGCGCTCGTTTCGCCGGATTTCCGGCGCGTGGCTGAGACGCGCGCAACGACCGGCGTAAACTCGTCCGTCCGTTTTTCTTCGCGTTCCCATTTCACCGTGGCCAGCATCTGGTCGTAAAAATCTTCGATGCCGATGCCGACGTTTTCCAACCCCTTCAACGAGTCGTAAAAATGGAACGCCAGGACCGCGCCGCGCAGATAGGCTTGCGCCAAATCATAGGTCGCTTCATCTTCGGTATAGGTGCCTTTCAGTCCCGCATCAAGCCGTTTCAAACGCGCTTCGGCGGCGCGCGCTAGCGATTCGCGAACCACTTGATAGACACTCGCCTGAAACTCCTTTGAAGCCGTCGGCACGCTCTTGACGAGTTTGAGCATGGGGTCGCGGTATTCAAGCGAAGTTTTCAATTTGCGTTCAATCATCGGGTCAAGGACAAAGCGAATGAGCGCATTGCGCACCGCATCCAGGTTGTAATTGGTCGAAGGTCCGATGGCGACGTTGTAATCATCGCCGATGCGCCGCGACAGGTCATCTTTCGCGTTTAAAAAATCATCGCGCGCAAATGATGATCCGATCGCCGCAAGCGGGTCAGGAATAATGAAGACCTGGCGCGTGCGTGTGCGCGCCACAGTGACTTCCTGTTTTATTTTCGCGCCCGCCTGTTCTTTCGTGAGCACGAGCGGTTTCATATTGACGACGGTTTCCGGTCGGACTTTGAAATAATCAAACAACTGATAAATTAATTGGCCGACGGGGCGGCGATATTCAGCCGCATAGGCTTCCGAAACCGAAAGGTATTTTTGCGCCAGTTCTCTGATATTAGCTTTCAGGTAAAATTCGCGCACCACATCGCTGAAATCGAACAACGCTTTCAAGTCTTCGGGTACATTCACTCCTTCACGCAAATAAATGGTAAACGAAGGCGGCGGCGTCATCATTAAACTGAGCGCCGCGTAACGCGCCGCGTCAACGGCTTCATCAACCCCTGGGCGACGATGCGCTTGATAATAAGCCACGAGTTTTTGCTTCACCTCGGCGGGAACCCGGGTTGCCAGGTCTTTTCTCAATTCAGCGCGCGCCGGTGACAAAGGTTGTCCGCCGGTTTCGTAATCAAACCCTGCAACATTAATTGCCGCCATCACCACAAAGGTGCGAAAGTCTGATTCAAGACGCACATTGACATCGGCGGGAACAATGTAATTTCCGGCGGTCTGGGTAACGGTCGGCGCAGTTTTTTGCGCCGGTTGTTGAGCCTGGTTATCCGGCTTAGTTTGCGGTTGCTGCGCCTGGATGCTGGTTAAAAGTACAGAGAATAAAACGACTGCATTTAAAACTTTCTTCATACCTTCACAATTCACTTTTAATGATTAAATTTGGGTCAAGAAGAGAACGAAGAGAGGGTTAAGTCTTGCTTCATTCTCTTCATCATTTGCCTTGAGTTTACCATTTTTCCGATACCGATTTTGCCTGCATAAACAGCATCAGATAATCGCGCCCACCGGCTTTTGAATCGGTCCCGGACATATTAAATCCGCCAAACGGATGAACATCAACCAATGCGCCTGTGCATTTGCGATTCAGGTACAGATTGCCGACATGAAAATCGTGGCGCGCCTGCTCAAGACGAAAGCGATTGTTTGAATAGACCGCGCCGGTTAAACCAAACTGTGTGTTATTGGCAATATCTAAGGCCTGGTTGAAATCTTTTGCCTTGAAGGTCGCCAGAACCGGTCCGAAAATTTCTTCCTGTGAGATGCGCGCCTGCGGGTCAACTTCGGTCACCACGGTCGGTTGAATGAACCAGCCTTGCTCCAGTCCGGAAACATGCGCGCCACCGGCTCTCAATTTCCCTTCGCCTTTGCCGACTTCGATGTAATTCATGATGGATTCATATGCGCTTTTGCTGGCGACCGGTCCCATCCAATTCGACTGATCTTTGGTCGCGCCGACCTTGATTTTCCCGGCGCGTTCGGCAACCCGGCTGACTACCTCTTCGTAAACCTCTTCGACAACTACGAGCCGCGAACAGGCTGAACACTTCTGTCCTGAAAACCCGAATGCGGCAGCGACTGCGCCATCAACCACCGCATCAAGGTCAGCGGTTTCGTCAACGACAATCGTATCTTTGCCACCCATCTCGGCTACGACTCGCTTAATCCACAATTGCCCTTCGGCGGTCTTGGCTGCCAGTTCGTTGATATGCAAGCCGACATCTTTCGACCCCGTGAATGCAATAAACCGGGTGCGCGCATTGCCAACCAGATAATCGCCAATGCGCCCGCCGCTCCCCGGCACAAAATTGACCACGCCGGGCGGCAGCCCTGCATCTTCCAAAATCTCTACGAATTTCGCAGCGATAATCGGGCTGTCACTTGAAGGTTTCAAAACCACTGTGTTGCCCGTAACAATTGAAGCCAGCGTCATTCCCGCCATAATGGCCAGCGGAAAGTTCCAGGGTGGAATCACCACGCCAACGCCTAGCGGAAGATAATAAAGTTCATTCTGTTCGCCGGCCAGCGGCGTGAGCGGATGTTCACGGCTATACCGAATGGCTTCGCGCGCATAGAACTCCGCGAAATCAATGGCTTCGGCAACATCTGCATCAGCTTCCGCCCAGGATTTGCCGACTTCCAGAATCATCCAGGCGGTCAGTTCAGCTTTGCGGCGTTTCATAATCGCGGCGGTTTTAAATAAAACACGGGCGCGCACTTCTGCCGCCACCCGCTTCCACTCATTGAAGGCTTTGGTTGCCTCTTCAATGGCTTTATCGGCAAGCGCCAGGTCAGCTTTGTGACATAGCCCGATGACCTCATTGAAATTCGAGGGATTGGGCGACGACAGCATATCGCCTGTGGTGTAGCGTTTGCCGCCGATGATTAAAGGATATTCGCGTCCCAGTTGCGCTTCCACCTGGGCAATCGCTTCCCGTATGACGGCCGCATTGTGTTCATTAGTGAAATCCGTAAACGGTTCATTAGCAAAGGGGGGTAGCATCTATATTAATAATCCTTTCTGAAATATTGTTGTGAATTAAATAAAAAGGTATCAATGCCCATGTAAGCGCGTCAACGTCACAGTAAGAAATAAACACTTGCCCGCAATGGCCGTTTCGGTTATCCATTTAGGCGTACCGGATAATTTAATTGAAACGGAGTACGGATGAAGAAAAGATTCACACAGAAATTAATAGCGCTTGTGATGCTCACCTTTACTTTCAACCTGAGCGGATTTGCCAAACCGCCGATTATGATTCAGAACTCTGCGAAGGTCGAGCAGTTGTTAAAGCAAACAGGATTGAATTACAAAACCGTAAGCGACAATGTCTGGGTGGTGAAGACCAAAGGAAAAGTGTTGCCCGAATTTGATATGTTAGTTGCCGAAAACCAAGGTGTGCTGGTGGTGGGGGTCGTCATGTTGAACAAAAAGAATTTAAAGCTCTCGCCGGATTTATTGTTCAAGCTTTTAAAGTTCAACCATACGAAAGATTATGTCAAAGTCGGGGTTGACGATGACGATGACCTCTTTGTTCGTACTGAACTCAACCTCAAACATCTTGAGCTTCAAGAATTTCAGGTCGTTTTCAATTCTGTTGTGGTTCAAGCGGATGCGGTTTATAGCGAAATCAAACCCTTCATTGTGACTCAGTAATCAGTCAGTATACTTATCTGTAATCAGTCCG
>JBIOWC010000306.1:0-11091 GCA_044868105.1 Blastocatellia bacterium | reverse complement strand
AACATTGAAAACCTCCATTGAGAGGGTGATGCGCTGCTGCTCGGAAAGGGCGAAGCGTTTCTGCACCCGCACATCAATATCTTTATAGGCGCGATTGCGGAACGCACCACGCTCGAAGGGAACCCCCGGAGCCTTGTACGGGCGATCCGCCACAATCAATCCGCTGCTGAAGCTATTGCTGTCGGCGTTGGCATCCGAACCAAAAGCCGCATCAATCGGGCGCCCCGAATAGAAGCGGATGGCGCTCGATACTTCAAAGCCGACCGGCAGGAAGAAGACCGGGTTGGCGACAAATTGATGCCGACGATCCAAGCGTGCCGGGCCGTAATCCGGTGCGAAGTTGAAGGTGTCTTGATAATCAAAACCTGTTGCATTGCGTTCGCTGTCATCATCGGATAGCGATTTTGACAAGGTGTAGAAGGCATTGAGCTGTCCCCAGCTACGTTGGAATTTTGAACGTATGGTGAGAGCGCGATACAAGGATTTGGCGCTCGATTCGCGAATGGTGATTTGACCAAGCGAGGGAATCGGACGCGGTTGCGCCGGGGTGCTGCCGCTGATGACACCAAAATAAGGTCTTTGTGCCGGGTCATTGGCACGGATGACCGGCTTCGGCAGGTTGATGTCGCGATTGCGTTCAAGGCGAAGCGTATGCACATAAGTGAAATCAGCTCCGACCGTGAAGCCTTTTGAGATTTCACGTTCCGCGCCGAGACCAGCTTGATAAGATTTCGGATTTCGATAACCCGAGCCCATCAAAATTGGTGCTGAACCGGTGAACGGGTCAGGGTTCGGCAATCCGAGCGCCGCCGCGATTGATTGCACTTGCTCAATCGTGACCACCGGCAGGTTGCTGAGCGAGAAGGCATTGAGGTCAATGCCGATGAGTTTCAACTGTTTGTAAACCGTATTGTTGGGATTGCCTGCTGGTACTTGAAGCGGCAAGCTAATCGGTAAATCGCCGGGTGGGATGCGGAAGTTATTCAACGGACCGGCAAGGATAATGCCGGGGGTTCGCGCGTAATATATTCCCCCAAAGCCGCGAATCACCGTCTTTGAATCGCTGTTCGGGTCCCAGGCGAAACCAAGGCGCGGACCGAATTGATTGGTATCGTCATCTATCTGGGTTGGGTCAACGACGTGTCCAGTCGGGAATTGGAAGCCCTTGATTTTGTTAATCAGCGTGTCGTTGCCCAATTCGGGCGAGGGATTAAATTGTCCTTCCCAACGCATACCGAAATTCAAAGTGAAGTTGGGTTTTAAGCGCCAGGAATCCTGCGCGAAGAACGCCAATTCTTGAGTTAAGAAGTCAAGCAAAAGGTTTCCAAGTTGCCGCCGATACGTAACCGTATTGCTGTCGAAACGGTTTTGAACGCAACCCGTGACCCCTGGACAGCCGGAGAGCGACCAGACATCAAGAATCGTTCCGACGGTTGTGGTGGTCGAACCAAAATTACCAAACTGTTGTTGACCGAATGCTTGAAACGTAGAGATGCGATTGTATTCGGTGCCAAATTTGAGCGTGTGGTTCTGTTTCGTCCAGGTGATGCTGTCGGCAAACTGGAGACGTTTATCATTCTGGGTGGTTGGCAGAAAGGCGCGGGTGCCGAAGTTAGCAAGCGAGGTCTCAACCGTCACGCCTTCAAAATTCGGGATACGCGGGCGGGTTTCGCGGACATACTGGAAGCGCAGTTCATTGACCATGTTCGCCGTCAGGAAACTGCTCATCTGCCCGACCACGCCATTGGTGCGGTCTTTTTCAGTACCGTTATTGGTCAAGGCGCGGTTGGTCGTCGGGTCAAGCGCATCGCCGGTGGCAACGGCGTTCTCACCGTTATTTCGGCTGTAATTGTAGCGCACATTGAAACGGTGGTTGCTGTTGATTTCAAAATCGACGCGCCCCAGTAAAGCAATGGCGTCGTTGGTTTGGGTGAACGGCGTTTCAAGTGATTTGAGAAAATCAAAAGCTTCCTGTTGATTGGCGGTCGGAACGAAACCGGCGAGATTTCCAAACAGCACCTCGCGTTTATTGCGGGCGCGTTGTTGCTCGTAGGCTCCGAAGAAGAATAATTTATCCCGTTTAATCGGGCCGCCGAACGAGCCGCCCCATTGTTGTTGCGAAGGCGCGGGATGAATCTTTCTTCTATTCGTCAATGATGTTGAAGCGGGATTGATGCTGTCTTCAAGGTCTCTGAAATAAGGGGTTTTTCTAACGAACTTTTCGGGGCGAGTTAAGAATAGTGCCGAACCGTGAAAATCATTGGTTCCCGATTTGGTCACCGCGTTTACCACCCCGCCGGTCGAACGACCGAACTCAGCCGAATAACCGGCCGCGACGACTTGAAATTCTTTAATGGATTCCTGCGGAATCGTATAAGCGTTGTTGGAGCGTTCGCCGCCGCGAATGCCGCCAAAGAACGGTTGGTTATAATCCACCCCGTCAACATTGACGTTGGCTCCATAAATGCCGCGCTGTCCGGCAAGCGAGATTTGATTGCGCGCCGGGTCAATTTGCGCGGTCGGCGTTAGGGTGACGAAATCCTGAAAACGGCGACCGACGAGAGGGAGATTCTCAATGGCTCTCTCGTTGATGACGGCGTCAGCTTCCGAGCGCGTCGTCTGCACCTGTACAGCGCCCGCCGTGACCGTAATGGACTCTTCCACGCCACCGGTCTTTAAATCAACATTTAATTCTGCCGAACGACCAACCGTGACTTCGACATCGGCGTTGATTTTAGAAAAGCCGGCGGCCTCGATGGTCACTTTGTACCTGCCGGAAGGCAGTAAGACGATATTGAATGTGCCGCTTTCATTCGTAGTTGCAGTATTGGTCAACCCCGTTGCGGTATTCACAGCTTTCACGGTGGCCCCGGCAATCGCGGCTCCCTGCGGGTCGGTTACCGACCCGACGATTTGACCAGTTGATGCTTGTGATTGGCCGAAAACCGTGATGGAGCTTGTCGCCATAACTATCATCAGCATCAATGCACAAATGGTTTTGTATGAGGATAACTTAGACATTTTGCCTCTCCTGAAAATTAAAGTCTGGTCACGAATTTCGAGCCTCGCAAGCGGGGAAGTTGCTCTGTTTGGAATTCATAACCATCGCATAAAATGAATTGCGGAGGGTGGTGAAATGCGCTTGCGAAAAAGCAGCACAACATCTCCTCCAGGTTCCTGACGCTCAGGCTCTAGCGAAATTCAATTTTCGTCTTGCCTGGGCGTATGTGAGCGTAAAAAACCGAACCCTTTTCAAAATCTACTGCTGAAAAACTGTGGGGTGAATTTTAAGGTGAAAGGCTACTTTAAGGAGGAAGACAAGTCAAGCAAACTGAGGGTTAATTTTTGCCTAATTTTCACCCGGAAAAGCGGGTTGCAAAAAGCGGTTTAGCCACCTACGCAGGCTTGAAAAGCGCCGCCGATTTGGGGTTGGTAAGCGGCATAAAAAAAGCGCCGAACGAAGCGCTCGGCGCTTTTTTAGAGAAATATATTTTAACCACTTACTGTCGCGTTGCACGGCTTGCCGGTTGAATTTCAATCACCGCTTTGTAAGAGCCGGAATTATCTGCAAGGGTGCCTTCATTGACCGACAGGAACAACAACCCTTCGCGAGTCGCGGTGAATTCGGCGGCCCGACCGATGAAAAAGAAGTCATCGTTGTCGGCGCCAATGACGCCGATCAGTCCGCCGGTCGGCTTATCCGACATCAGCTTTCTTGAATCCGGCGTATCAATGCCCTCAGGACCGCTCGATTCACCGGCTGAATCAAGCGTGATAGAGCCGGTCGCGGTAATGCGAATTCGATCGCCCTTTTTGACGATTAAACCGGTGCTCGACCAATCGCGTTTGGTTCCGACTTCGACCGTTTGGGTCTTAACATTGCCCGGCGTTTTTTTCGGTTCAACCTTGGGCGGGTCAGTCGTCGTTACTTCCGGTTGCGTGGCTTTCTCGCCGCCTGTCGTATCCACTATCTCTTCTTTTGCGACCGGGTCTTTGGCCGGTTCAGTCTTTTTACTATTTCGATTTGGAACGGGCGGCGTAATGGAAGAGCTATTATTTTTAGTGCTTTTCACCGGCGTCTCTTTTACCGGCGTTTCTTTCGCAGGAGATGGGTTACTGGCAATGGTATTTTCATCGGTGGTTGGTGTCGTGCCGTTAGCGGTTTCGTTGCCGCTTGCCGCCGCGCCGTCAAACTCTATCTTGGCGATGTCCGACATATAAATCATCGCTTTGCTGCGGTAGCCTGAACCGGTATTGAGCAGAATAACAAACTGTTCGTCGGCAAAGCTCGCCACTTTACCTTTAATCACGCTGCCGTTTTTCAAGGTTATCGTATCAGCGTGCGCGGTTGCGGCCATCAGGGCCACGACCAGCAGGGTTTGCAAAGAAAATAGTTTACGCATTGTATTCCTCACCATTCCGTAATTTTTGAAGTCGCCAATTATAACAAATCGCTTCTTGTCAACAAACTTGATAAAAACCGAAGGGTGAAAATAGGGGTTCATTCGCCTTCGTGATTGACCCGACGCTGATAATCTTCCGATGAGGCCGGGTCAAGTTCCCAGCGATTGCGGTCACGCGCTTCAATCTTTTCGGATGTATGCAAGGGTTCATCATCGGCATACACCAGTCCTGCGGCTTCGCCCATTTCATCTACCAAATCATCATCTGTGGTGGTGGAAAATCCGCCAATCGCTTCTTCACCCATATCGACTTGGTGACGTTCATCGTGAGGAGCAGTCAGGGAAAGGTCATCGTTGCGTCGGTCGCCATCCGTGGCGAAGCGTTGAACCTCGGCAAACTCTTCGAGCACCTCTTCGCTCGGTTCATAAATTTCGCTTTCTGCCGTTCCTGCGTCAACAAATTGTTTGGTCTGCTTCTTCATCGCCTTCGGTTCCTCCTTCAAGGTTTTGAGAGATAACCGGCAATCCAATCGAGGGACAAAAAGTCTATCACAGGCGGCCGAGAAATTTCAGTCGAAAACCGGGATTTTATAATTGATTTTAGAAAAGTGAGGAAACGGGTTGGGGAGTCAGGAGAACAAAAAAGGAGCTTGATTTCTCCCACCAAGCTCCTTGGCAAAGTTAAAGCTAAACGGCAATGACATTAGATGCAGCTAAACCTTTGGGACCTTGAATGAGCGTAAACTCGACGGTTTGACCTTCGTTCAAAGTCTTATAGCCTTCTGTTTCAATAGCCGAATAGTGAACGAACACATCATCACCGCCTGAGCGCGTGATAAAGCCGTAACCTTTTGCGTTGTTAAACCATTTAACGGTACCTGTTTCTTTCAATGCTTTTTCTCCTTTTCATCTTGGGTGAATCTCGTAGTGATGATCAGAGCCAGAGCAGAGAGCGTCTGCGGTTCTGCTTTTGAACAAACGCGCAAAACTTTAACTTCAACTTCAGTTCTCCTCACACTACTCTTCAAACAACGGGGCAATGTCACTCAGACATAGCTTTTATAACGCATTGCCGTTCTTTCAATGCGGTAACAAAATAATCTAATTTGGGGATTAGATGTTTTGAAACGGGCACATCCTACACGTCACCTGACAGACTGTCAAATTGAATTTGAATTTTTGCCGTACACTTTTATTACAGAATTTCACTTAGCAAAAGCTCAAATTCAACTCGATAAAATCAAGGTTTGGTGACTAAAACTTCGTTTGATTGAACCCCGGCAGGCGTGGTTACCCGCACCTTCATCACGCTTCCCGAAGGCGGCGCGGCACCCGGTTTAATGACCGCCGTGATGAGTTCACCGGTTTCCACCGTAACGCCTTTAACCGTCAGCGGCGCACCGTTAACAGTAATGGAAACTCCCGCATTCGCCGGAAAATTTGTGCCGTTAATATTGAAAACCAGCTTGCCTGAACCTTTGACTTTCAAACGAATTGAGGTGATTTCAGGACCGACCAGTTTGCCGGCGCTCACTTCATTCGAGAGGTTTGAATTCGGATTCTTGACCCGCACCAATAGATTGCCGGCAGCGTTTCTGATACTCAGGTTTTCATCCAGTTCAACCGTCCGCTGGGTTGCAGCGAGTTGCGCATCAGCCGGGATGTGCGAAGTGACCAGATTGCCATTAATGAAGACTTGGGTTGCGGGCGTGAAATTCGTGCCGTTTACCACAACCCGCAACCCGCTTTGTCCGGCGTTAGCTTGTTGCACGGCTTGTCCGTTGGCGAACAGTGAAGTTGAAGCGACAACCGTGGGCGCCGGGTCAGGCGGCGGCAGCAGCCCCAGCTTGGCTGAAAGCTTCTTGCCACTGAAAATATGCACCTGACCGGCATTCGCCAGCCCGTCTCCTGCGCCATCGCCATGCATGGCATTGGCGATGTAATCCGTATAACCGTCGCCGTCAACATCGCCGCCCCAGAGCCGATAAGAAAACTCGTCGCCGCCATCGTTGCTATCACTGCCGGCAAGCATATAGAGTTTTGGCGCTGGCGGCGGGTCGTAAAACTTAATCACTGAAGGCAGGAAAGCGGATTGACCAAAAATGATAATCGTATCGCCGGTGTCTTCGCGCAAATCCCCGTTGATCGTAAAGGTATGTTCGGGGCTGCCGATAAATAACTCCGCCCGGCCGTCTTTATTGATGTCAAAAGCGCGCACCGAATCGCCCGCACAATCACCCGGCAACTCTCCATAAATCTTGACGACGCGAAGCCCCGCGGCATCCGCGTTGGCTAAATCAATCGTCGCGCCGACCAGATTGGCGGCGCCGTAAATCACATAAACCGCGCCCGTATTGCCAACCCCGGGATCGGGTGCGACCGCCTGCAAAGCGCCAACAATTAAATCGGTTCGGCCGTCGCCGTTGAGGTCTGCGCTGTGAACTTGCGAGCCCAGCAAATCCCCCGCAACCGCGCCTATCACATGAGTCGCAGTTACCGGCGGCGTGCGTAAATCAATCGTCGCGCCCCAGGTGCGGGTTCCATAAACGACATAAACTTCGCCGCAGCGCTCTCGCTGCCCGCCGAAACTCGCGCCAAATGAATCATGTCCGTTGTCTTGGGTTGGCGTGACATAAGAAGCCGAATCGCGGAATATGGATCCCCCAATAATGATGTCGCCGAGGCCATCATTGTTTACGTCGCCGACCTGCAACGCCGCCCCCCAATGATCTTCGTGCCCCGCGCCCAAAATCACCGCCGTGCGAACCCCTGCAGGTGGCGCAGCTAAATCAATCACCGAGGGCAGATTCGCCGCTCCGAAGACAACGTAGGCCCCGCCAATATGATTTAGCGCGCCATCGGTTATCTGGTCTGCGCCAATCACCACATCAGCAAACCCGTCACCGTCAACATCGCCTTCATCAACCCAAATGCCGGCGCGGGCGCTCGCTTGCGGCGCGTAAATCGCAACGATCCCAGGCGGAGGGGCGCCATTAACGGTCAGCAGATCGGCATTCAGATTGAAATTCTGCGCGCCATAAACCAGATAGACCGCGCCGCAATTGAAGCGCCCGTTATCCGGCCCATCATCGTTCGCCGCCCCAAGTGCGACATCGCGAAAACCGTCGCCGTTGACATCGCCGTTTGCCGAGGCCGACGTGCCAAGCAAATCCCCGGCGTTGGCGCCGACGAGTTTGAAATTGTTCGGCGGATTCTGCGCCAAATCAACCGAGCCGGTATCGCGTCCGTCACTGATATAAAAATTGATTAACCCGTTGTTGAGACGATTGCCGCCGCCGGCGGTTGCGTACATTCCACAACTGATGACATCGGCGCGACCATCGCCGTTAATATCGCCCGCGGCGACCGGGTAGCCAATCTCGCCGCCCAGGCGGAGGCTGCCGTAAATCGTCAGCAAGCCATCTTGGGGTACGGCGGTGTCCATCGCCACTTCAATGGGCGCAGGATTTTGCCCAGCGCTTGAACGCTTACTTGCAGAAGTTGAATGCTTGCTTAACGGCAAGAGCAGCAGAGAGAAGATGGCTAAAAATAAAACAATGCGGAACAACTTATAATTTTTACTCATGCAATAATTCACCAAAAAAAGCTCTACGGTGATTCCGGGGGACGGCCATTATACAATGGCGTCTGAAAAAAAAGCGACCTTGACACAACAAGCAACTCGGCCGGCAGCGCAATATTAAAGCCCGCGCACCGACTGAGGTAAATCTACCAGCCAAAAGTCTGCCAAGGGTCCGCGCATTGGGCGAAAGGGGCCGATGGCGGCAAGAGCTTAAAATCCGTCCTTTCGGCCTTAGCGAAAGTTGAATGCTTGGTAATGGGTCAATTTGAAATTAGGGGAATGAAAATATTTATCGGTAAAAGAACGGCGGTCTGTTGTCAGTGACAAGGTCATCTTCTGATGGGGCGGATAACCCGCAATCCGCCTTTTCCGCCTAATCAGAAGATAACTTTTTACTTGTCCAGAGATCACTGTTTACTGGTCGTTGGGCGGGACTTTACTTGTTTAGCGCCAATCGAATGCCAACCTATTTCATCCTGACCCACTACTGAATGCTTTCCTTGATAGGAGAGGCCTTCAGTTTACGGTAAACTGAAGGACCCTGGCACGACACAAGAAAAATGGAAGAAAACCCCCCACCTCTCCGTCTAAGTTGTGAATAAACGGAGCGAAACTTATGGAGCAACTCGCGCTGATGAAAAGATGCGATTTGGAAACCATTATCGAAGATTGTCAGGCTGGAAACCGGCAAGCTTTTCATACCCTGTTTGAAGCTTATAAAGATAAGGTTTACTCAATCGCTCTGCATTTCAGCGGCGAAGAAGCGATGGCAAAAGATATCACTCAACAGGTCTTTTTGAAATTGTTTACGACCATCAGCCAGTTCCGATTCGATTCGGAATTTACGACCTGGCTCTATCGCATTGTTGCCAATGCCTGTACGGATGAGCAGAGAAAACGTCGCCGCTTCGTTCCGTTTGTTCAAGGCGAAGAGGTGCGCAATATGATTGCCAAAGGTTCGCAAGAAGAAACCTATATTCAAAGACAGATTTCGGACTCCGTACAAACGGCAATCGCCGATTTAAGTCCCAAATTGCGAATGCCGATTTTACTCAAATATGTTGAGGGTCTGTCTTATGAAGAGATTGCCACAACCTTGGGTTGTTCGATTGGCACAGTCTCTTCGCGACTCAATCGCGGGCACAAAGCCTTGGCGCGTAAACTCTCCTATTTGCGCGCAGCGGTCGCCTCTGAGGAGTAGGTATGTTTAGCAAGCACGTATCAGCCAAACTTTCGGCATATTGCAACAACGAGCTGGGCGGCGATGACATGAAGCTGGTCGCTCAACACTTATTGGCTTGCAAGCGCTGCCGCAAAGAATACGAAGAGATTAAATTCGGCGTAAATTTAGCCAGGAGTTTGCCGCAGGTCGTCGCTCCTGACAGTTTATGGGGCGAGATTGAAACGCTGTTGGACACGCGACCTCAATGGCCGCAAGCCGCGCCTTCGGGCCTGCGCGGGTTGGCCTTCTTGTTCACCTGGCAAACCCTGGTTGTCGCCAGCGCCATTTTTCTGGTCTTGTGTGCCGGCGCCAGCTTCTGGCTCTATCAACGAATGTCGGTGTCGAGCTGGCAGGTTGTGCGACTCGAAGGCGCTCCGAAAATTAATTCTATTTTGGTCAAAGACAGTGATCGCTTTTCAGAAGACGAAATCCTGGAAACCGACGGCAACTCGAAAGCGCGAATTAATTTAACCAAAATCGGGCACGTGGATATTGACCCTAATTCGCGCGTCAAAGTGCTGTCGACGAAAATGACCGAACAGCGATTTGCTCTTGAACGCGGCAAAATGTCGGCGCAAATTTCCGCGCCGCCGCGCATCTTTTTTGTCGATACGCCGTCGGCAAAAGCGGTTGATTTAGGGTGCGCTTATACGCTTGAGGTAGATGATAGCGGACGCGGACTATTGCAGGTCACGAGCGGTTGGGTGGCACTAGAAGACAAAGGACGCGAATCGCGGGTTCCGGCCGGCGCTGCTTGTGAAACCCGCCCGCAAATCGGACCCGGCACCCCGTTTTTCATGAGCTCAACGGCGCCGTTTCAAAAAGCCCTGGAAAAATTTGATTTTGAACAAGGCGGCGTAGAAGCCCTTAAAATCGTTCTCGCCGAAGCGACCACCAGCGACACGCTGACGCTCTTCAATCTGCTCTATCGCGTGAAAGACACAGAACGCGCTTCGGTTTACGACCGCCTGGCGAGCCTGGTGAAACCGCCTGACGATGTGACCCGCGACGGCATGTTGACCCTGAATCCCAGTATGTTGGAATCCTATCAAACGGCGCTTGAACCGCTGTGGATAAGCGAAAGTTTTCCGGCGCTTCGCAAAGTGATACGCGGCCTTCTTGATAAACCGGAGGAAAAAAAATGAGGCTCAGTGTCGTTGCCCTGGCGGCGTGGTTCGCAGGTATTGTCGCGCCCCTTTTGCCGCCTTACGTTTGGTGGCAAGAGCGTTTCGGCATGGAAAATTTACTGGGCATCGCATTACTGTCTGCCGCTTATTCCTAAGAACGCGCCTGGCCAACGGCGGCGGCTGATTTCACGTAATCCGAACTTTCACAACTTTTCATTCATCGCGCGGCTCGCAGTTGGCGCGCTTGAGGAGGCGTGTGTCTATGTTAAGCGAATTTCTGGTGAACCTGATTCAACAAATCATTACCTTGCTGCTGCTGATGATGACGATGTTTAGCCATCGAGGTTGCCATTAGTTGACGGCAACCCTTCGACCATTTCAGAACCGTAAAGGAGAAACATGATGTCAAGATTTTTACGATGGGCGGGAATTTCTTTAATTGTACTTTTCATTGCCTTGCAATTTGTGCGACCGGCGAAGACCAACCCCACAAATGACCAGACGCGCGCCTTGCATAATCAAACCGAGATGAGTTCAGAGGTTGCTGCGGTGCTGCAACGCGCTTGCTACGATTGCCACTCAAACGACACGCGCTGGCCCTGGTACAGCAACGTCGCGCCGATGTCATGGTTTGTCATAGACCATGTCAATCACGGCCGCCGGTTTTTGAATTTTTCCAACTGGGCAAACTATGACAAACAGCAAAAAGCGACTCACCTGCAGTTGATTGGCGATACCGTCAGACTCAACATGATG
>JBIOWC010000305.1:0-5296 GCA_044868105.1 Blastocatellia bacterium | reverse complement strand
TTTACTTTTACAGGGAAATTTTGAGAGGCGAGTATCTTCCAGGCCAGGCGCGCCTGGCTCATTGAGATTCATGATTTATAGGGATTTTGGCGGCTTCTTTACCGCGCGCTTCATTCACAAACGAGAGCATTATTATTCCGACAATAAAGAACATTCCGATTGCGAGTATTGCCGGACGCTGGCTGCCGGTCGCATTGGATACCGAGCCGAAGATCAACGGACCTAAAAATGCTAAGGCTTTGCCGGCAATGCCTAAAAACCCAAAAAATTCAGCAGCATTTTCTTTCGGTGTAAACAGCGCTACCAAGCTGCGCGTGACCGACTGCGCAGACCCCATGCCAATTCCGGCAAGGGTTGCGACCCCGTAAAAAGCCGCTTTTGAGTAAGCAAAATAGGCAAGGATGACCGCCACGAGCCAAATGCACAGGGAAATCATAATAGTGGTCTTTTGCCCGATACGGTCGGCCACCCAACCGAAGGTGAAGGCCCCGGCCGCCGCAATCACGTTCATCGCGATGAACATGATGGTTATCTCTTCAGTCGTAAAACCAATGGTATTGCTGGCATAAAGCGACGCAAAATAAATCACCGTCACCACCCCATCGTTGTAAATCAGAAAAGCGATGAGGAGCTTGAAAAGCTCTTTGTAACGACGGATGTGTTTCAGGGTGTTTTTAAGCTGACGAAACCCTACGGTGATGTAGTTTTCGCCGGCTGGCAAAGGTTTCGCTACGCTGCGGTCGCGCAGAAACAGAAAGGTCGGAATCACCGCAACGGCATAATAGACAGCAACGACGACCGGAATCAGGCGCGCCATCGAGAGTTGTTCAGGGTTTGGGTTAGCAACAATATTTTTAGCGAGCGGTAAACAGAGGGCGACGGCAATGAGGCCACTCAAATAGCCCAGCGTCCATTTCAAACCCGATATGCGTCCGGCGTTCGATTCATCGGAAATTCCCGGCAGGAAGCTATCAATAAAAACGCCGCCGCCAGCAAATCCCGTATTGGCGATGATATAAAGCCCAAGCCCTAAAGCCGTCGCGCCAGGTCCGACAAAATATAAGGCGCCGGTAAAAAACACGATGGTTACCGCACAGACGGCGAGGAATTTTTTTCGACTGCCCGAATAATCGGCAATGGCGCCAAGAATCGGCGCCAGCAGCGCCACGATAACCTCGGAAATTGACGCCCCAAGCCCCCACAAAAAATCTGCGCGCTGGGGATTGCCAACCACGATTTTGCTGAAATAGGGCGCATAGAGCGCTGTGACAATGACGGTGGTGAATGCAGAATCGGCTACGTCATACATACACCATCCGAGAATCTCTTTTTTAGTAACCGGAGAAAGGGCGACTTGATTTGTGGTTGTTGACATTCAGGAACCTTGAGTTTGGTAATTTGCGCTGCGTTCTGTGGGGCTGAACGCTCAACAAAATACCAAACTCAAGCGACAAAATACAGAGAATAACCAAGAAGGCTCAGGTTATTTTGATGCCGTGTAATAAGGGTTTTGTCCGGCGGCATGATCAGTCGCGTCAAAGACGTTTTGAATCTGCGGCACCTCATCGCGCAAGAGCCGTTCAACGCCCATCTTCAATGTCACATCAGCCGCGCCGCAACCTTGACAACCGCCGCCCATGCGTAAAAAGACATTGTTATCAGTCACGTCAATGAGTTCAACATAGCCGCCGTGTGAGGCGACCCCGGGGTTGATTTGGTCATTGAGAATCTGTTGAATCTTTTGCCGCAGTTGGTCAGGCGCAAGCATCTCGCCTTCGGGAATTTCCGGCGGCGGATTCAGGAAAAATCGAATGGCTGAACCGATGCGTTTGCCGACCTGTCGCCAATCATCAAAACCGCCTTTGGTGATGGCGACGATGTTATTGTCAAGTTCGACTTTTTCAACCCCCGGAATGGCGAATAAATTGACCGCGAGTTTATTTTGTTGGGCTTCATCCCGATTATTAAAGACGGCCGAGCCTTCGTAAACCTCACGGTCAACCGTGAAGCGGCAGACATTGGCATCCGCCTGGTCAACGTCGGCTCTAATACGAATATCGCTTGGTGATGCACTCATTTTTATTGCTCCTTTTCAATTGCTAACTTGAAAATTAAGTATAGCGTGTCATTGGCCATTGGTCATCAGCTTTTCATTTCGTTAGTGTCCGGCGATTAAAATTGTGATTTTCGTTCAAGCGTACCAAACTGGTCTCGCGTCGGCTCCGCTCAGCAAAACCACGCTTCCGTCAGGCGTGGCGGTTTAAGTCTTTCTGCCGCGACAGCATTTTTCACCAGGCTCTTTGACTCATCGCCGCGCAGCGCATAGGCCAACTCCCGGATACGAAAAAAAACCTCCCGCGCATCTTCATTGATTTTCGCAGCGCCTTCAACAACCCCCGCTACCTGTTTTTGCAGTTCATCCATTCGCCGGTCTGGATGTGACCATTCGTAAGTGAAGGCCTCTTGATTCAATGCGCCAAGCCAAGGCTGACCTTTTGCCTGTTCAAGCAACAATGACCCAGGCGGCACCAGCAAGCGAATCGAATATTGCACGGGGTCAACCGCGTCAATCATATTTTCGCTTTCGACAAATTCCAAAACCTCTATGAAATCCTCGAGCCTCGTCCAGGGCGTAAACGACACCAGCGACGGGCGCAGCACGATTCCGGCGGCGCGTAAAATATTCAACGCTTCGCTAACCTCGGCTCGCGTGTGACCTTTGTCAAGACGCATTAAAACCGTCTCGCTCAACGATTCAACCGCGGACACCACGAATAGACAACCGAACCTGGCAAAGTCTTTGAACAAATCTTGATGTTTGATGAGGTGTTCGATTTTCGCTGTGAAATCAAAGGTCAGACGAGGAAATTCTTCATGCATGGCCTCAGTAATTCGTAGCGCGTGGGTTGGACCATTTAAAAAATCCGGGTCGCCAAAGGTGATATGTTCGGCGCCCGCTTTGACGAGCTGGCGAATGTCATCAAGCACCAGGTCGCGCGGCACAGCAAAGAAACGTCCGCCGTAAACCGGCGGAATCGGACAATGCGTACAGAGATGCAAACACCCGCGAGAGGCTTCCGTGTAACCGGTGAGTCGCTGTTCGCCGTTATATTCCAGGCGCGTGTAGTGTTCCAGTTGAGGCAAAGCAGAGCGCTCAGGCTGAGTAAACTCAAGACGCTTGAGCACAGGCTGTGCGGCGCGAGTCTTCGTGCTCACGCCTTCAATGGTGAATGGCTCATTGGTGATAACGGCTTTAATCAACCCGACGAGCGGCGCTTCAAACTCTCCGCCAATTGTCGAATCGGCAATGCTGTTGAGCAAATAGTCGCTATTGAGCAGGGCATACAAACCATAAAAACAGATGTGGCAATCGGGGTTAAGGCGGCGAACCTCTTGAGCAACGCTTACGCCTAACCGAAGCGCTGTGTGCATAGGCACAGAGATACCGACGAATTTCGCGCCCGCAACCTTCATTGTATCGAAACCTTCAACTGAAACATCCAGGGCTTCGGCCGGAATACCTTCGCGGCGCAAAAAACCCATCGGCATCGAAATCCCGGCCGGCTGGTGACCGAGTTCATAACAGGAAACAAGCAACACCTCACCTTTTTGTTCGGACGTTTTGCTCATCTCATTTTTTTGAATGCTTAACAGGTTCATCCTCTTTATTGTAGGGCAAGTCTGCGCGTTGCTCTATAGGTCTAATCAATCACAAATTCTAATTTCGCATGCGCTTCGCGTAATGCGCCTTCCGCATCTTCAGGAGTGGCGGCGCGGCTGAAAATAAAGCCGAGGTAGCTGGCGCCTTCGGGCGGCGGCAAAAGTTCCTGTGTGAGGTGCGCCGTGATCATCACGTCTTCAATGTACGCTACCTGTTTGGCGGCCTCGACGCCGAAGATTTCGCGCAAGAGGCCAGCGCGGGGAATCGGAATCATCATTACGGCAGCGGCTTCTCGTTCGCGCTCAATTTGCGACACGTCTTCGCCAAGCGCGTGACGCAAGATTAATTCTTCAAGGGAAATTTGTTCTTCCCCGAACCTGAGCGTCCGCGAGCAGAGCCCGCCGATGGCGCGCGCCGCGACTTCAATGACCCACGCGCCTTCTTCGTTGACGCGAAGTTCAGCGTGAATGGCGCCTTTCTGAAGTCCCATGGCCCGCGTTGCCGCCTGCGTGGTTTCGATGATCTCTTTCTGCACATCTTCGGCAAGGCGCGACGGCGTGACATAAATCGTCTCTTCAAAAAACGGGCCATCCAGCGGGTCGGGTTTATCGAAGATGGCCAGCACTCGTAAGCCGCCATCCGTCAATAATCCTTCAACCGCAACCTCAACACCGGGAACGAACGATTCAACCAGAATATCGCGTTTTGCTGCGCCGCCGCGTTTGGCGATGTGTGGGAGCTGCAAAATATTTTCCAAACGATGGATGGCGCCAACCAAGGCTTCTTCGTTATCCACGCGCATCACACCGCGACTGGTCGAAAGAAAGACGGGTTTGACGACACAAGGGTATTCAACTTGAGCGGCAATTTCGCGGGGGTCGTCGTTTAAAGTGAAATGCCAAAATTTCGGCACCCGGACATTTGCCTGTTGCAGGGTTTCGCGCATCAAATATTTATTCTTGGCAATCTCTACGGCGCGCGCGCCGTTTTGTTTTAAGCCGAGGGCATCAGCAACAAACCCACTGATGACGGCGGTGTCTTCATCAACCGGAATTACCGCGTCAACCGGATATTGTCTGTCAAAATCGGCGGCTTCTTTGGCGGCTTTTTCCGGCTCAAAAAAACTCAGTGTCAATAAATTTTCCGAATTTTGATTTTGCAGAGAACTGGAGATTTCAGATGCGGCAACCACATCAACGCCGAGTTTGAGCGCCGCATCAATATAAGCTTTGGTGCGATAGGTGGTTGTCGGTAAAAGCAGAAGCACTCGCGGCATAGATTAAAAAGGGTAATCAGATGAATGAAAAAAGGCAAAACCGGATTGCCGGTTGGTGGCGAAGATAAACAGACAAACCGCTTCGTCAGCCAAACAAAAAATGCAATCCGGATAAGAATGAGCTTCGGATTGAACGGACAAGACAGCTTCAAACTGATCATTCACGACATCAGAATCCGCTTATCTGCTCTTTCTAATCCGAAGACCCCTTTTACCTTTTGGCAATCGCTAATCTGTTGTTGAAAAGGAATAGACCTCGGAATGGTCGTTACATGAAATTGCGAGTGTGCAGGGCGGACAATTCGCCGGCTTCTTGTTCAGAAAATCCTAATTTTAGGAGTCGCGCTTGCCTTCCCTCG
>JBIOWC010000304.1:0-8823 GCA_044868105.1 Blastocatellia bacterium | reverse complement strand
TCTATACGCTACGCGAAAAGGGAAAAAACAGCGTGTGGTTGAAGGATTTGGCAACCGGTGGCGCGACGCAGATTCAACCGCCGATTAATGAAGATTACTACGACGTGACCATTTCTCGTGACGGCTTTCTTTATTACAACACCGAACGCAAAAACGCGCCGAACAAGACGCTGGTTCGCGGCTCACTGGCCGGCGGCAGCGAACAAATTATTGCCACCGACGTCATTGGTCCTTTCACCCTGTCGCCTGACGAAAAACAACTGGCGTTCGTCGGCACCAAGAACCGATTGATCATCGCCCAAACGGACGGAAGCCGCGCCCCGCGAGTTTTGTCGCAAAGCAATGCGGGCTGGTATGAATCCTGGGGCTCACAGTTGTCCTGGTCGCCCGACGGCGCCTCAATCGCCATCGGCATCTCCAGAGTCGAGAGCCAAAAGCCATTTTACGAGTTGATTGAAGTCAGTGTCGCCGACGGCTCGGAAAAGATTATTCCGACGCCGGCCTGGAATTATATAGACGATGCGGTCTGGTTCGCCGACGGGTCCGCTTTGATGGTCTTGGCGCGCGAAACCGAGACCGCGCCTTTTCAAATCTGGCGCGTGGCCTATCCGATCGGGGAAACCCGCCGCGTCACCAACGACACCAATGATTATGACGGCTTGGCACTCTCGCCCGATGCGCGCCGCCTGGTCGCTTTTCAAAGATTGAGCAATTACAATCTCTGGCTGGCGCCGTTTGAAGATATTTCCAAAGCTCGACAAATCACTTTCGGCAGCGCGGCGCAAGATGGATATTTTGGCCTAACCTTCACGTCAGACGGGAAAATTATTTATACCTCTCCGCGTAGCGGCAATTTCGATTTGTGGCAGATGGACGCGAGCGGCGAGCAGAGACAACTGACAAAAAACGCCGGGGGGCGGAACATCTGGCCGTGCCTCACGCCCGACGGACGCGCCATCATTTTCAATTCGTCGCGCTCCAACAGTCATCAAATTTGGCGAATGGATACGGATGGGGGCAATCCTAAGCAATTGAGCGAAGGATTTTTTGCGGACTGGCCGAGCCTGTCGCCCGATGGCGGGTGGATTTATTTTACGGCCGCCGCTGAAGTTGGGAAATTTTACATCGCTAAAATGCCGATTGAAGGCGGTAACGCGACACCGGTTTCGCCGCCTACACACAATTTTGACCGGCCGGTGGTTTCGCCCGATGGCAAGATGATCCTCTGCAACTTCTATGATTGGGATTCAACCGCACCTTGGAAAACCGGCATCATGAGCGTCGAAACCGGCGAGTTGCTGAAAGTTTTCGCTCTTTTCATTGGCGGCACGGCGGTTTGGACGCCGGATTCAAAAGCTATCATCTATAGCTTACAGCGTAACGCCAACCTCTGGCGGGTCTCGGTGCAAGGCGAGGCGAAGCCGCAGCAGATAACCCATTTTGAGAGCGGCTTCATCAGAACTTTTGCCCTTTCGCCGGACTTCAAACAAATCGCCATCGCGCGCGGCAACGAAACCACCGAAGCCGTCTTGCTGGAAAATTTCTAACCAGCTACCACCCGCGCTACGCGGCCGAGCCTTTCAAACCATTATGGTGACCATTTTTCATAAAGCGAGCGAAACCGAAATTTTGATTAGTATGCTAATCTGATGTTGCTCTTTCATAAGCCCGCAAAGCGGGTGATAGATAGTACAGGGCTTTCATCTCCTGGCGTCTTAGCTCGAAGCCTTGGCTTCCTGAAGGGTCACGCCGCCAAAACGCCGGTCGCGTTTTTGGTATTCAACGATCGCTTGATAAAAATCGGCTTCGCCAAAATCGGGCCACAATTTGTCGGTGACATAAATTTCGGAATAGGCGATTTGCCAGAGCAGGAAATTGCTCAGGCGCATTTCGCCGCTCGTGCGAATCAATAAATCGGGGTCGGGAATTTGCGCGGTGTAAAGCTTACTGGAAATCAGTTCATCGTTGATCTCTTCGATACCGAGTTCGCCTGCGGCTACGGCTCTGGCAATGGCGCGCGTGGCATCTAAAATTTCAGCGCGCCCGCTGTAATTGAGCGCGACATTGAGTTGCAGTCCGGTGTTTTGAAAGGTGGCAAACTCGGCTTTGCGAATCTGTTCAAGCACGGAGATGTGCAAGCCTTCAACGCGACCGAGCATTTGAAAGCGAATATTGTTTTTGCGCAGATTGGGGAGTTCTTTGCGAAGGAATTCAACCAATAAATCCATGAGGGCGCGAATTTCCAGTTTCGGACGTTTCCAGTTTTCTGTCGAAAAGGCATAGAGGGTCAAATGGTTGACGCCCAAACGCGCCGCGGTTTCAACGACCGTGCGCACCGAATCTGCGCCAGCGCGATGACCTGCGGCGCGCGGCAGATTTCTTTGCCCGGCCCAGCGACCATTGCCGTCCATGATGATGGCGACATGCGCGGGCAACCGCTTCGCATCAATCTGCTGAAAAAAATATTCTTCGTCATTTGTGGTTTTATTGAAAATTCTCAGCGCCATACTAGCTCACTCCTCACTCTTCGACTTTAATAATTTTTTTGCCATAAAAAATGGTGTCGGCTACATCGCCCAAGGTTCCGCCTTCGGAAATCCGCAGGTGCGAAACTTTTGCGCCCGCAGGTAACTCGAATGCGATATCGGTCAGGCAACTGTTGCCGGGCGGGATTTCAGATTCGCAACCGCCCGCGCGAGTTGGCTGCGCTTCTAAGGCTTTCTCGGCGACTTCAGATAAATGATATTCATTGCCCCTGTCATCTACGAGTATAGCAACCGCCCTGTTGAAGGTGTAATTTACGCGCCGCGCATGATTGGCTATCTTCATGGTGACGACATAAAATTCAGACCCCACATTGCGTTCTGATGAAGCGCGGTCTGACGTATTCACCTTTCGCACATTCAAGACCGAGAAGGCGAAGTCGTCGTATTGAATTTCTTGATTTAAGCCGACGGTCTGATTGTGGCGATTTAACAGGGCCAGAATGGAAAGCAACCCCAAGCCTAAGACTAAAACGGTTGCGGCTGTGATAAGGTATCGTTTCCAAGTCATACAAGATTTTTTCAGGCGGGGGCGTAATTTTTGGCATCCAAGCTGTGCCAGGATTGAAATTACCTGAAAACCGCACAATAAAAATGAGCATTGTGTGAGAAACTTGTGAGAAAATCAACGCGATGAGTCAAGCTATCTTACAGGCCACCGGCTTTCACTTTGACGACTTTCTGGTTGACGTCGGCAATCGTCAACTGCGGCGCAATGGTGAGCCGTTGCCGCTCAATTCAAAATACTTTGATGTTCTGCTGTTGCTGGTCAGCGAAAGCGGCAAGCTGGTGGAGAAACAGCGAATATTTGAAGAAATCTGGGGCAGCGTGTTTGTCACCGATGCGGCGCTCACCCAATGCATTAAAGACATTCGTAAACAGCTTGGCGACGATGCCTCGAATCCGCGTTTTATTAAAACCGTTCCCAAACACGGTTACATTTTTATCGGCCATGTCGTTGCTGCGAGTGGCGTCACCGAAACTGCTAACGGCGCTGAAACACAAACCGCACGAACCGTAACCCCAGCGGGTCGCTTCATCCCATCGCGACCTTACAAGTTTTTAGATTACTACACCGAACAGGATGCGAAACTATTCTTCGGGCGCGAGACAGAGATTGAATCTATCTGTTCGCAGATTCTGGCGCGGCGCTCGTTTATTCTGCATGGGCGTTCAGGCGTCGGCAAAAGCTCAATTATTCGCGCCGGGATTGTGCCGCGACTCAAGGCCCTCGGTCATCGCACTTTTGTCATTCGCAGTTTTACAGACCCGCTCGGCGAAATGCTCGAAGAGTTGGCAGAAGCCTTAAATGTCAACCAGGACGGCGTGAGCCATCAGGCGACAACGATTGCCGAAGCCACGGCACAGGCCGAGCGCCTGAAAAATGATATTGCCGCCGCCACTCAGGATGCGCCCGGACGTTCGGTGATTTTTTTCCTCGACCAATTTGAAGAATTTTTTTCCTTGCTTGACCAAACCGCACAAGCCTGTTTTATCACCGCTTTAAATCTTCTGCTGATGGGTGAAACCTTGCCGGTGAAACTGGTCTTTGTGATGCGCGAAGATTTTCTCGCCGAGATGAGCCAGTTTAAAACGGCCATTCCTGAAATTTTTCATCACGAATATCGGTTGAAACGCTTGAGCCGCGAGCAGGCGGCGCGCGCCATTACCGAACCGGCGCTGGCGGTGGGCTGTTCGTATGAACCGCAACTGGTCACGCGACTGGTTGACGATTTGAGTGACCAGGAAAGCGTAGACCCGCCGCAACTGCAAATTGTTTGCGATTGTTTGTTCGATTCAAAAGATAGTCAGGGAAAACTCACACTTTCAGCTTATGAAGAATTGGGCACGGCTTCACAAATTCTCGCGAGCTATCTGGAGCGCGTCTTGCGCCGTTTCAATACGGCGGAGTTGCAAACCGCAAAGGCGATTTTGACGACCTTGATTTCCGACGAGGGAAGGCGCTTGGTGTTGCCCGCTGCCAAGGTCAAGGTGCAAGCCCGGAGCCGCTTGCAACAGACGGCTGACGAAAATAGCTGCGCCGCCTTGATTGAAGAATTGATTGCGGCGCGGGTGGTTCGCCGGCGCTATCACGAAGGCGAGGCCTGGCTGGAACTGGCGCATGATTTTCTTACGCCGGAAGTTTCGCGCTGGCTTACGGAAGATGAGCGGGCGTTGAAACAGGCGCGCAGCGTACTGGAACGCGCTATCGAAAATTACACGGCGCACGGGTTGATGATAGACAATGATGCGCTTGATGTGGTCTTGCCGTTCGGCGAACCGTTAGGGCTGACAAACTCGGAAGCGATTTTGCTGACCCGAAGTCTCCTGAGTCGCGGCCGCCTGGCGCCCGAATGGTTACTGAAACGTATCGCGCCGTCTTTACGCGAATTGATTGACGCGGCGCTCGACGAACAGGATGTTGAAATCCGTTTAAGCGCCATTGAAGCTGCAAAAATTTTGCGCGATGAAAAGACCAAAGCGCTGCTCAGACATTTGGCCTTGTGGGACGCCGAACTGGCAGTCAGAAAATCGGCAAGTATCGCGCTTGCCGATTGGTTGCAAACCGGGGTTGCGGGTATTTTTTCAAAAGATGAAGCCGGTGAAAATGTCGGCACCATACGCCGCGCCATTTCGCTGGCCATTATTCGTGATTATGACAAACAGTTACTCCGCTTAAACCATTTGTCGCCCCTGGTGAGTCTGTTGGTGGTGGGCGGCTTGATGTGGGTGCGGCTGCTGAGAGGTGGCCGGGCAATTTTACTGCAAGGCACAGGCGGAACGCTGGGAGCCGCGGCTTCCGGTTTGATTGGCGGCACCATGCTTGGGCTGGCGCTCAGTATCGCCCGTCAGGCAACGGCCATTGAAGCGGCATCCTTGATGTTCGTGTTGATTGCGCTGGGCGCGTTTATTGGCGGCATTGGCGGGGTGGGGGTGGGTTTCGGCCTGGTTGCAGCCTCGCATATCACCTACCGTCACTCGCGTTGGTGGTCAGTGGTGGGCGGCGCCGCCGGCGGCGCAATCGTTGGCGGCATCACCAACCTGTTAGGCGTTGATATCATCCGTTCGGTATTTGGTCGCGCCCCGAGCGGCATCACCGGGGCGCTGGAAGGCGCGGTCATCGGCGCGGGCGTCACGCTTGGCGCGGTATTGATAACCGAATGGCTGAAAGCCCCGCGTGCCTGGCAACGCATTTCAGGCGCGGCGCTTGGCGGGATGTGCGCGGGGGTGATTCTGACGGTCATTGGCGGCAATCTTTTTAGCGGCAGCCTGGAAATCGTCGCCCGTTCATTTGCCGATTCACAGATTCGTATGGAACCGCTCGCGCCTTACTTCAGCAAAGTTCATAATTCGCATATTCGTGAAATTATCTTCGGCGGTATTGAAGGGTTGATGTTCGGCGCGGGACTGATGAGCGGCATCGAACTCGTCGCGCGAAAGAGAAATGAAGAAGATAAAATAGACTTGAAATAACTCCATGAATGGGGTTTGATTTTGGCGTCGCCAAGAGAATTTTAAACTGCCCTGCAGGTCTTGCCTCCACATTTCGATACATTCCTGAAAGTTAGGATGCCTCACATGCAGCAAGCGCTTTGTTGTGACCCTTCCACTGGTGTGCGCTTTCTTCGACGCCTGATTCGTCAACTGCTCTTCGCTTTGCTGTTGCTTGGCAACCTCACCGCCATCAACGCCTTTGCGCAATATCGCTTCGACCAAATCACGGCCAATAACGGCTTGCCGCAAAACACGGTGAATGCCATCACTCAAACCCGCGACGGCTATTTATGGTTTGCCACGTTTGACGGACTGGTGCGCTACGACGGCATACGCTTTACAGTGTTTGATAAAGGCAATTCGACGGGAATCACCAGCAATCGCTTTCTGACCTTGTGCGAAGACGGGCAAGGTACATTGTGGGCCGGAACGGTTGATGGCGGGTTGGTGCGTTATCGGGACGGCGTTTTTACTTCTTTTACGACGGAACAGGGATTGCCGAGAAATCACGTCGCCAGGGTGCAAATTAATGAAAACGGCTTGTTGGTTATTTCCGTGAATAACGAAACCAAAAAACTGACGATGGCCGGTGATGATTCGTTGGTTGAAGTCGAGGCGCAAACCGTCAACGAATATGTAGACCGGTCGAAGGCGCGTTGGGTGCTCGATAAAGATAGGTTGATACGCGTCAAAGACGGTCAACAAACGGCCTTTCCGATGGCGCTCAAGCTCGATGAATTCTTGCGCTATCGCTACGAAGACCGCGCCGGAAATTTGTGGTTGGGTACGGAAGACCAGGGGATTTACCAGATTGCCGGCGACCAACTGAACCATTATTTGTACGAGCCGAGTAAGTCACCCAGTCTGCGCGCCAGGGTTGGCGGCGAAGACCGCAATGGCAACCTCTGGGTATTCACCGAAAAACAATTACTGAAATTCCAGAACCATCAATTCACTGCTTATTCAACAAAAGAAAGCCTGACGGGCGAACCCATCCGCAGCGTCTTTTGTGACCGCGAAGGCATCATCTGGGTAGGGACGGACGGGCGCGGGTTGTATCGCGTGAGCCGGCAATTTTTAACGACTTATTCGGTCAAAGACGGATTGCTCGATAACAATGTCTATCCGATTTACGAAGACCGCGAAGGCAATATCTGGATTGGCGCAAATCAAAGCGGCCTCACGCGCTTTGCTGACGGTCGGTTTACGCTTTACCCGCTGGTCAAAAGCGAACAGGCCGGACAGATTGACATAACCGTAAAGTCATCGCCTGACCAACAGGCAAAAACCAATGTGGATGCTTTTTATCAGGATAATCTGGGACAACTGTGGATTGGTATTGGCGGCGGACTGCTGATGTATGCAGATAATCAGTTCCAGAATTTTTCTCACCTTATGAATCATCCGGCAGAATCTACGGAAGCGATTTTGCAAGACCGCGCCGGCAATCTCTGGTTCGGCACCACCAAAGGATTATTTAAAGTGCGGGATGGACAGGTGACCGCCTACTTCCCGGACGCCGGATTGCCCGGGCATGCGGTGACCGCCCTGCTTGAAGACCGGCAAGGTACGCTGTGGGTCGGCACCCGCGACGGGTTAGCGCGGTTGGATGGCGAGCGCTTTGAGGCGATTACCACAAAACAAGGGCTGGTTGGCAATCGCATCCGCTGTCTTTACGAAGACCCGGAAGGCACGCTGTGGATTGGCACAGTTGATAGCGGACTGAGCCGCTACAAAGACGGGCGCTTTACCAACTACACGGTGCGAAACGGGCTGTTTAACAACGGCGTGTTTCAAATTCTCGAAGACCATCGCAGCAATTTCTGGATCAGTTGCAATCGGGGTATCTATCGCGTCAGCCGCCGGCAGTTGACCGATTTTGCCGACGGTAAACTCGCGGCGCTCGATTGTGTGGCCTATGGCAGTCAAGACGGCATGCTGTCGATTGAATGCAACGGCGGACGACAACCGGCCGGCATAAAAGCGCGTGATGGCAAGCTCTGGTTTCCGACGCAAGGCGGCGTTGTGGTCATTGACCCGGAAGCGGTGATCTACAATTTGGAACCGCCGGTCGTCACCATCGAATCGGTCAGTGTCGAAGGTGAAAACGTCAATTTCAAACAGGGCGTCTTTATCGAACCCTTTCAAACCGATTTGGAAATTAACTACAACGCGCCAGGTTCTATCAAAGCCGAATACACCCATTTCAAATATAAGCTGGAAGGACTGAGCGATGAGTGGATTGATGCGGGGTCGCGCCGTTCAGTGCATTATTCGCAGTTGCCGCCCGGACAGTACACCTTCAAAGTTATCGCGGCCAACAGCGACGGCGTATGGAATGAAACCGGAATGGCGTTTGCCATTCAGATGAAGCCCTATTTTTATCAAACGCGCATGTTTCTGGCGATGTGGGTGGTCTTGGCCGTCGCCATCGGTTTCGGTATTTATGTTTGGCGCGTGCATCGCCTGAAAGTGAATGAGCGAAGATTGACGACGCTGGTTGCCGAACGCACAGCCGAGTTGGTCGAACGCACCCAGCAACTCGAAACCGCGAATGAAAAACTCGAACAACTGGCGACCCTGGATGGCTTGACCAATATCGCCAATCGGCGGCGGTTTACCGAAGTATTGAATCTCGAATGGCAGCGCTCGCAACGCGACCAAACGCCGCTGGCACTTTTGTTGATGGACGTGGATTATTTCAAACTCTACAACGATACCTATGGCCATCAAGACGGCGATGAGTGCTTGAAAAAAGTCGCCTCGATATTGAGCGAAACCGTGA
>JBIOWC010000303.1:0-2508 GCA_044868105.1 Blastocatellia bacterium | reverse complement strand
TTCATCATCATCTTTTTTGAATGAAGTCAGGCTCTGCAGGGCTTCGAGCGCGCTATTCCATTTGCCGTTTTGCAACAGGTCGCTCGCGTGTTTAAGTTTGCCTTTCGGCAGGCTGACGCTGACGCTTTGAAAATCAATAATGAAACGAGAAGTCACCAGCATCACGAAATTTTTAATCATCGCCTGATAAAGCGTGTAGGTCGCGGGAGCTTTCGCATCATAGCCATCGCGAAAATCAACCGTGAAGGTATCCGCGTCCAAGACTTTGCCGGTCGCTGCATCTTTGGTCTCATAGCTCGCCGTCAGATGCCCTTCCAAAACCGTCAGCGTGAAGGGTTCAAGCACCATCCCTCTTTCGGAAACCTCTGTGCTGTTGCCAGACGCATCTATCTCTCTGTGAGAACCGACCGTCCCTTCGGTGGCGCGATAATGGGTCTCGTATTGAGAAAAGGCTGTGAGTTCTGAAATCGTGCAAGAGATGATGGTTTCAGGTCGGCTGGCGACCAGTTTGAAGCGGCGGTCATAATTGGGGAGCGATTTTTCTATCCCTTCTTTGATTTGTCGCAAAAGATCAGAGCGCACAAGCGCGCTTGTCGAGACTTTAACCGCGAAATTTGTCGCGACAGGAAAGACGCGCGGCGCTTGTTTCGGGTAGAGAATCATCTTCGTCCGGCGCGGGCCGAACCCTTGCGCAAGGGTTGAAGAAGGATGAACAGAAAAACCCGCGACCAGAGTCAACACGAGCGCGCAATTGATGAGCCACTTCTTCATACGGAAATCAATCTTTTGAGCTGTGAGGACTCGCATTCTGCATTACCTCCTTGGTCCCCATCAGAATCTGCTTGCCAGTAATAAAGCACAATCGGTGTTTTTTATGCAATGCGCGACCGGCAAGGTCAATTATTCAGAGATCCGCCGGGTCATCAGGTAGCGGTCGTGGTCAACAAAGCCAAATCGCCTGTAGAGTTTTTGCGCCGCAATATTTTCGCGTTCGACTTCGAGGTGCAAAGCCTTGACGCCATAGTCGCGGCACTGCTCTTCGACAAACTGCAGCGCCCCTTTGCCGATGCCCTGTCCGCGATAATTTGCCGCAATGAAGAGTTCATCAACGAAAGCATCGCGTCCGCGAAATTCAAAACTGAAACTGAAAGTCAGGACAATATAGCCAACAACTTCACTTTCGCCTTCCATCAGCCAGAGTTTGCCAAGCTCGTCGTCAGCGATAAAGTTTTCTAAATTCCGGCGAGTAATCTCTTCATCGAAAGCATAATGATCAATCGCATAAAACTCGCGCATTGCCGCGAGCAGCCATTCGATGTCCGTGTGGTTTGCCGGTCGGAATTCTATTTTCATAACTTACACCTGGGTTGAAACAGACCTTGATAATCCTCTGCTCCTTTTGTTTGGGTCGTTAATAAGGCGCCGGTGATCGCGCCAAAAAGTGTGCCATACAGAAGGAGCGCCGTGAACAAATAGTCTGAGAAGATTTCGTTAAAAACCGAGCTTAAAATCATGATGATCGTCCAGCCCACCGCGACACTGACCACGCTGTTTATCACAGAAAACAGGCGTGAGCGGGTAAATACCGCGCTAAGCGCCGCCGCCAGCGCGAGGATAAACAACAGGTGCGCTCCCCTTACCGCCCGGTTGAATACATACTGGTATTCATCCTTTAGCATGGCGTCTGAAAGATAATAGACCGCGCCCGAAATCAGAAACCCCAGACCGAACCCACGGGCGGCTTGGGTGAGTGAAAGCTGTTCCTTTCTTCCGATAGCTAAAGCAATTCCGAGGACGATGCCGCAGCTTGCGAAGGTGAAGGCAGCCAACACGATTTCGAGAAGGTTTTGATGGTTATTAACCAAGGGGATGAAGAAAGCGCCTTCATAAACCAATAGACCGGCGGCGCTGCCAAGGAAAAGCCCTATCGTCAGGCGACAGGCGTTTGAGACTCGTTCATTCATCAACAGAAACCTCGCGCGTGATTTCTAATTATTTCCCAACTCTTCAAGTTGCAGCGCGTAAAGTCGCGCCGTCACCTTTGCGGTTTTGACAATGCGGTGCACCAGTTTTTCAGTCAGCACGCCACTCGCAATGGCGCGCTCGAGTTTTTCAAAATGACTGGCGTCGTTAACGCCGTGATAGAGCAGGAAACTGACCTGCTCGCTTTTCAAATTGAGTTGCTCTTTGATTTTCGTCCCCCAACGTTTCGCCAGCCGGTTGCCCAGGCCTTCGATAATAAACATGGCGCCGAACAGATCAAAGGGGTTCTCAAGACCGGCGCGATGGAACATCCATGCCGATAAGGCCTCGGAACCAATATTCTTTTCATAAGCCGTTATCTCGGCCATCGTGCCGCCAACCGACAGGTAATCGCGTTCAATCATTTGATAATCGCGGTGTTCATCTGCGGCGTGCGCGATGAACATCGAACGCAATTCAAAAGCCTCAATGGTAATATTCGAGGCGGCGCGCGAAATCCATCTGGCGCCTTCCATCACTTGCTGA
>JBIOWC010000302.1:0-5836 GCA_044868105.1 Blastocatellia bacterium | reverse complement strand
TGAACACGAAAAGCCGCAAGCCGGGAAGGAGCCTGCAGCCAGTAATCGCAGCGTCACGCCGGATTATTTTCAGGCGATGAGGATTCCCTTGCTTAAAGGCCGTTACTTTACCGAGCAAGACCAGCGGGGCGGCACCGGCGCCGCGATCATCAACGAAGCGTTGGCTGCGGCTTACTTTCCCGGTGAAGACCCTATCGGCAAACATCTCTCACGCATCGGCGCGAATCAAAACGATGGTGACCCGAAACAATGGGAGATCGTCGGCATCATTGGCGATGTCCATCACAGTAGTTTGACCAAAGCGGCGACCCCGGAACTCTACCTGCCTTTTCAACAAAACAGTTGGGGTTGGGGCAACTTCTTTGTGCGGACGACCAACGACCCGGCCTCCTTAACCCGAAGTTTTACCGAAACCATTCGTTCAGGTGACAAGACCGTGCCGGTAACTAATGTGCAGCCCCTCGAAAAGGCGATTTCAGACACCGTTGCGCAACCGCGATTTTATGCCTTGCTGTTTACCCTCTTCGGGGTGACTGGCCTGCTGTTGACGCTAACCGGAATTTACGGGGTTATCTCATATACGGTCTCGCAACAGACGCAGGAGATCGGTATCCGTCTGGCACTGGGAGCACAGGCGGGTGACGTTTTAAAACTTGTTCTTGGTCAAGGGTTCATCCTGACCTGCATCGGCATCGGCGTTGGCATCGTCGGAGCTATTGGATTAACCCGCCTAATGCAGACCTTGCTCTTTAGCGTGAGCGCCACCGACCCTCTAACTTTTGCAGGCGTTGCCGTGACCCTGGCCGGGGTAGCGTTATTGGCTTGTTACGTGCCGGCGCGACGAGCGATGAAAGTTGATCCGATGGTGGCTCTCAGATACGAATAGGAAAGTTTATGGAAACCCTCTGGCAAGACCTTCGTTATGCGGTTCGCAGCTTGCTCAAAAGCCGCGCGGTATCCTTCATGGCCATCGTCGCCATTGCCCTCGGCATCGGCGCCAATACGGCGATTTTCAGTATCGTTAATGCCGTGCTTTTAAAACCCCTGCCCTTTGAATCATCAGCGCAGTTGATGATCATCTGGGAGACCCGGACCCAACAAGGATTCGCGCAAACCAGTGTATCGCCCGCCGAGTTCGTCGTCTGGCAAAAACAGGCGCAGTCCTTTTCACAACTGGCGGCCGTGGATTTTACCCAATATAACCTCACGGATGAAAACGACCCCGAGCAGGTATCGGCGTTAACCGTATCCGCCAACTATTTTGCTCTGCTGGGGGTCAAACCCCTCATCGGGCGCGGCTTCATCGAAGCGGAAGATCATCCCGGTCAAAATCAGGTGGTGGTTTTAAGTTACGGCTTATGGCAACGCCGATTTGGCGGCAACCCGCAGGTCGTCAACCGAACCATCACCCTCGATGGCGAAAGTTGTCAGGTCGTTGGGGTGATGCCAAACACCTTTCAATTTCAGGATAGCACTCAACTGGCGCGCCCCATTGCCTTCACTGACCAGCAGAAAACCAATTTCGGCAATCACAACCTTCAAGTCATCGCCAGACTGAAGCCTGAGGTTTCTCAAGGACAGGCGGAAGCCGAGTTGAAGGCCATTGTTCAGCACATGGAAGACGAAAAAGTGCAAACCAATGTCGGGCATAGCGTGCAACTGGTTTCGCTTTACGAACAGACCGTTGGCAACAGTCGAACGGCTTTGTGGATGCTTTTGATTGCCGTCGGTTTGGTGTTGCTGATTGCCTGTGCGAATGTCGCGAACTTGTTGCTCGCGCGGGCGGCCGTACGGCAGCGCGAAATCGCCATACGCCTGGCGCTTGGCGCGACCCGTTGGCGCCTAGTTCGCCAACTTTTGACTGAAAGTTTAGTGCTTTCGATTATCGGCGGCGCCATCGGAATTTTATTGGCCTGGTGGGGGGTGGATTTGCTGTTGGCAATGGCGCAAGGCAATCTGCCCAGATTTCAGGAAGTTGTCATTGACCGTCAAGTCCTGGGCGTTACCTTGGCGCTTTCACTGGCAACCGGCCTCATCTTCGGACTCTCTCCGGCGCTGCAAGCCACCCGCCCGCAACTCAATGACTCATTAAAAGAGAGCGGCAAGAGCGTGACCGCAAATCTGCGCCGCAATCGCACGCGCCGTCTACTGGTCATCAGCGAAGTGGCCTTAACCATGATTTTACTCATTGGCGCCGGGCTGCTGATTAAAAGTTTTGTTCAATTGAAATCGGTGAAGACCGGATTTCGCCCTGAAAATTTGCTGGTCATGGATTTATCGTTGCCGCAAAAATTTGCCAGCAAAGAACAGCTTATCAATTTCTACCAGCAAGCGTTGGCCAAGGTCGCCAGCCTCCCCGGTGTCGAAGCGGTCGGCGGAACCTCCGTCCTGCCGCTCAGTGGCAATAATAGTTCGGGCAATTTTACCGTCGAAGGGCAACCGCCGGCTTCTCCCGGTCAAAGCCCGAATGCCAATCGTCGTTCAATCAGCCCGGATTATTTCCAAGCCTTAGGGATGAAATTAATCAAAGGGCGCACTTTTACCGAGCAGGACACGGCAACCTCACAACCGGTCGTCATCATCAACGAAACGATGGCGCGCACCTTCTGGCAAGGTGAAGAGGTGTTAGGCAAGCGTGTGCGCCTGGGGTCTGGAAATAATCTTAATACGCCGTGGTTATTGATTGTCGGGGTCGTCGAAGACATCAAACATCAAGACCTCAAAACCCCAACGCGCCAGGAGATGTATATGCCGTTACCGCAATTGCCGAGCCGTTATCTTGCGGTTGCGGTTCGCACCCAGGGCGACCCCTTGAAACTGACGGGCGCGGTTCGCAAGGCGATTTTAGAGCTTGATAAAGACCAACCCATCGGCAATGTCAGCACCATGGAAGCATTAATGGCGCAAACGATTATCGCAGACCGGCTGACCATGCAGACCTTAAACCTGTTTGCCGGACTGGCGGTGTTGCTGGCCGTCGTGGGGATTTATGGGGTGATGTCCTACGCGGTCTCGCAACGCACCAATGAAATCGGCATCCGGCTGGCGCTCGGCGCCCAAACCAGGGACGTTTTATGGCTCATCCTGAAACAGGGAATGGGGCTTGCCCTCATCGGCATCATCATCGGACTTCTGGGCGCCCGAATGCTCACCGGGTTGATGAAAAATATTTTATTTGAAGTGAGTACCGCCGACTTGCTGACCTTCATTGCGGTTTCACTCATTTTGACAGGAGTGGCGCTGGCAGCCTGTTTGGTGCCAGCGCGTCGGGCCACCAGAGTGGACCCGTTAACGGCGCTCAGATACGAATGATTCGATTTTAGATTTTAGATTTTGGATTATCTGGATTTTAGATTTTAGATTTTGGATTATCGGAGGCCATAGAGCTGCGGTACTTTCCTTATAACTTGACTGCAAAACTCGGCCGCCGCTGGTCGTTGGGTCGCTTGTGCAGCGGCAATCTAAAATCCAAAATCTAAAATCCAAAATGTATTTGTCGGACTGCTCAGTAAAACCATCAGGAGGTTCATATGTTAGTAGCAATTTGCATGGCGTTGCTTTCGTTCCTGCCATTGGCTTCGGCCGATGAGTGGACGAAAAAATATTCGGTAGAGACGACACCGAGAGTGCAGGTTAAAACCAGTGATGCGAATATTCGCGTCACCGCCGTAGAAGGTAAAACGGTTGACGCGCGCGTCACCACTCAAGGTTGGAAAATCGGCGGCGACGGCATCACGATTACCGATCGTCAAAACGGCGATACCATTGAAATCGAGCTTCGGTTCCCGCGTAAATGGTTTCAAATGAATTGGGGCACGCGGCGCGTTGATATTGAAATCAAAGTGCCGATGGAAGCCAACCTCGACCTGCACACCGGCGACGGCAACGTCGAGATACAAGGCGTACGCGGCGAAATCGCTTTGCAAAGCGGCGATGGCAAACTCAACCTGTCGCAGTTGCAAGGTCGGCTGCGCGCCTCGACCGGCGACGGCAATATTGAAATGCGCAATGTCAGCGGCGATGTCACTTTGAATACCGGCGATGGACGCATAGACGCCACCGGGATGGACGGCGCACTGCGCGCCGAGACCGGCGACGGACGCATTCGCATCAACGGACGCTTTGACGTGCTCGACATTCGCACAGGCGATGGCGGCATTGAAGCCGCAGCGACGGAAGGGTCAAAAGCCGAATCGAATTGGACCTTGAAAACCGGCGACGGCGATTTGACGCTTCGCATACCGGAAAATATTTCCGCGGATGTTGAACTCCATACCAGTGACGGGCACATTGATTTGAATATGCCGGTCACGGTTTCGGGTCGCACTGGCGAGCGCGAAATTCGCGGACGCTTAAACGGCGGCGGCCGATTGCTCTCCTTAAAAACCGGCGATGGCTCGATTCGATTGGAAAAACTCTAATCCAAGAACCATTCACGCATAACTAAGCAAACTCGTTAATTTAACCGAATGAATGTTCGAGGCTGCTCGGACCTCTGATATTCACCGTCTGAAACTTCGATTTTGGATTTTAAATTTTGGATTATCTGAATTTTGGATTTTCGATTTTGGATTCTCAGGATTTGAGATTTGAGATTTTCGATTTTGGATTGAGCGAGAAGGCCGAAGAGCCGTGCGCTGCTGTGCTGGGCTTGATTAAAAATCCAACTCGCCGAGGGCCTGGGTTCAACGGTGCAGCGGTCATCCAAAATCCAAAATCCAAAATTATTAAAGGTGACTTATGCAATCTTTCATACAAGACCTGCGCTACGGCGCAAGAATGCTGTTTAAAAATCCGGGCTTCACCGTCGTTGCCGTTATCGCGATTACGCTCGGCATTGGCGCCAACACGGCGATTTTCTCGGTCGTCAATGCGGTATTGCTGCGGCCTTTGCCGTACAACGAACCTGAACAACTGGTGGCCGTGTGGGAGTCCAATACCCGCAAGGCGGATGACAAAATGTCGGTCTCTTACCCGGACTTTTTTGATTGGCGCGAGCGTCAGCAATCCTTCGAAGGGATTGCCATCTATCGCAATGCGGGGTTTTCGATGACCGACAAAGGGCAACCTGTACAACTGAGCGGGCAAGTGGTCTCGGCGGAGATGTTTGATCTGCTGCGCGTTCGACCGTTGCTGGGTCGAAGCTTTACTCGCGAAGATGAAAAGGTCGGCGGCAAGACGTCAAGTCGCGCGGCCATCATCAGCCTGAGTCTCTGGCAACGTCTTTTCGGCGCGGATAAAAATGTCATCGGGCAAACGGTTACGCTGGACCGCAAACCATTTGAAATCATCGGCGTGATGCCGGCCGGATTTCAATTTCCGATTCAAGCCGACCCCATTGAAATTTGGGTCACCCCGGCTATTGATTCGGAACCCGAAATTGAAAAGAAACCGATGACCGAACGGCGCGGTTTTCGTTTTCTGAAAGGTATGGCGCGCCTCAAATCCGGGGTGACAATTCAACAGGCGCAAACGGAAATGGATGGCCTCGCGAGAGCCATCGAAGAGCAATACCCGGATAATAATGTCAATGTCGGGGCGCGCCTTATTCCTTTTCACAAAGATTTGGTGAGCGATTATAGCCTCGGACTCCTGGTGTTGACGGGCGCCGTCGGTTGCGTCTTATTGATTGCCTGCGCCAACGTCGCCAACCTGATGCTGGCGCGAACCACTGCGCGTTATAAAGAGATTGCTGTGCGCGCGGCCCTGGGCGCGGGTCGCTTACGACTCATTCGCCAACTGCTCACCGAAAGTTTATTGCTCTCGATTGGCGGCGGCATTCTCGGTTTACTGCTCGCCGGGTGGGGCGTTGAGATTTTAATCAAACTGATCCCTG
>JBIOWC010000301.1:0-6742 GCA_044868105.1 Blastocatellia bacterium | reverse complement strand
GAAATCTTTGGTGATTTTCGCTTGATTTAGGGCGAGAACTGTAGCCCGGTAATCGAACTCAACTTTAAGCCGGTTCAGATTCTTTGTCTCAACGCGCCAGGTCTGCTTGCGAATCATCACCGGCTGAACCCAGTTACCTTGGGCATCGGTGACTTTGAAACGGAGAATATTTTTAGCGTAATTTTCAACCGTGTACCAGCCCGGCGTCCAAATCGGAAGCGACAGGGTCAATGCAGGTTCTTTGATATTGTTGATTTCGGTTGTCACATGAAAGAGTTGTTTATCCACATCGGCAATCGCAACCGTGTAATTGACCTGAAGCTGATTGGTTTGAGCGTAAGCAGTTGAGGCCGTCAAAGAGAAGAGAATCAGGATGGCAAGTAGAAGAGGGAAACGCAAAGTGGATTTTATATATGTCATTATTGCTGACCTTTCAAAGGTGAATTAATTGACAAACGGCACGCCGACCTTTTCGGCATGTTCTTTGATTTTTTCAACGATACCAAGGGCGAGTTCAAGCGCCCGGCGACCATCTTGCCCGCTCGTGATAACGGCGGCGCCTGATAGGGCATTTAAGAAAGCTTGAAGTTCTAGTTTGAGCGGCTCTTCGCGCGCGACATCAAGCATACGAAAATCAAAATCCAATTTGTCCGAAGCCGTTGGATTGACTTTTACGGAACTGGCTGCCGGCAAGGCATAATCAATCGAAATATATTGACTGGGTTGGAAGAGTCTTAATTTTCTGACGCGTTCGGATGAAACGCGGCTCGCGGTTAAATTGGCCACACAACCGTTGGCAAACTCGATGCGCGCATTGGCAATATCAATCTTCGGCGTCAGAATGGGGACACCGGCGGCGCGGATTTCAACCACCTCACTTTTCACGAGCGACAACACCACATCTATATCGTGAATCATCAAATCCATCACGACATCTATATCCAAACTTCGCGGTGTAAAGATGCTCAAACGATGCCCTTCAAAAAAGCGCGGTATGGTGACGATTTGACTGGCAGCAATGACGGCCGGGTTGAAGCGTTCGAGATGTCCGACTTGCAAAACTATCCCGTTACGCTCGGCCGCCGCGATGATCTCATCGGCCTCTTCCAGCGTCTTAGAGATGGGTTTTTCAATCAGGACGGCAACGCCTGATTTTAACAACTCGCAAGCGATTGCCTGATGCGAGACGGTTGGGGTAGCCAAACTCACCCCGTCAACTTTGCCAATCAATTCATGGTAATCGGCCACAAAGGGCACGCCATATTTTTCAGCCACCGCAATTCCGACTGTTTCATTAATATCGCAAACCGCGACCAGTTCTGCTTCCGGCAATTCGTGATAGATTCGCGCGTGATTCTGCCCGAAACTCCCTGTACCGATAACCGCGACTCTTTTCATAATGACTCCAGGGTCAGTACCGCCTTCGGTACTGTTGAGTGTCTTCGTTGTAACTTGACCGAAACTTTATTGCTACCTACACTGGAACCTTTGTTGAAATCCGTTTGGATTAACCGACCACCCATGACGATTTCCCGATACTTACAATGGATAGTTGACCAGCCGGAAAAAAAGTTAAACGAAGGTGAAATAATAGAAGAGCCGGTTGTCTCTGCCAAGCAACGCGCACTCGACCTGACAATTTTAATGCTTCTCGGAGGCCTCGCCTTCTTTTACGGAGCCGGAAAGATTGCGTTGCTGGGACCCGATGAACCGCGTTATGCGGAAGTCGCGCGCGCGATGTTGGTAAGCGGCGATTATATCTCGACACGTCTGGCGGGTTGTTTATGGTTTGAAAAACCGGCGTTATATTATTGGCTAGCGGCGTCGGCTTATCGCCTCTTTGGCGTGAACGAATTTGCCGCACGGTTTCCATCGGGCCTGTCGGCGTTGTTTACGACCGTCGTCGTTTACCTGACGCTCTCCAAAGTTGTTTCCTTGAAATGGGCTAGGGCAGCCGGTTTCGTGTTACTGACCTGTGGCCTCTTTATCATCTATAGCCGCGCGGCAACCCCTGATATGGCTTTAACCGCAGCCCTGTGCGGGGCAATTCTTTCGGGATATCTGGCCACCCAAAAAAGCCGTCACAATGAATTGCCGCATATCATTTTATGCTTTGCGGCGATGGGGTTGGCCTTTTTGGCAAAAGGGTTGGTCGGAATATTTCTCGTTATAGTGATTTTGATTTGCTATTTGCTGATTGCTGGAAGAATACGCTTTTTCCGCTGGCGCTATATTGCGCCTGGCCTGGCTGTATTCCTGGCGATCTCGTCTATCTGGTATCTGCCGGTAACCTTGAAACATGGCTGGCAATTTATTGATGAGTTTTTCATTCGCCATCATTTTCAAAGGTATTTGACCAATGTTTACGGGCATCCGCAGCCGATTTACTTCTTCACCTTTGTGGCGATTGCAGGTCTTGCCCCCTGGACATTCTTTCTTATACCGGCGGTCGCTCGTTTGCGAAAATTGCGCCCGCGATTGAATGAAAGAGATGCGCTGTTGACGTTGGCCTGGACTTGGGCGCTTGTACCGCTGGTATTTTTTTCTATCTCCGAATCAAAGTTGCCGGGTTATCTGCTTCCCGTTTTTCCGGCCCTGGCGATAATTATCGGCGCCGAGATTGAAGCGTTCTTGCAACAGGAAAAGCGTAAGCTTTTACAAATCTCCGCCTGGCTGACGATGCTTTTACTATCAACCATTGCGGTCTTATTTATACTCTATTTGAAAAAACAATCCGTCGCTTTTACGAATTGGCGAATCGGGTTTTACCTGCTGCCATTATTGCTGGCTCTGGTTGCCCTAGGCCTTTTGCTATTGAATCGCCGGCAGGCAGTTTTGAATTGGGCGGTAGCTTTTGTATTAGGCGTAGTCGTCAGTTCAGTTACCTTGCTGTTTCCGAATTTGAATGATGAAATCAGTTTGAAGAAATTATCAGTTGAAGCGGCCACGGCACTGCGCCCCGGTGAAAAAATTGGCTATTACATTCTCAAAGAATTTGGCGCCGTCTTTTATGCGCAAGGACGTGTGGTTTGCGGCATTGGAGAAGGCGATATCCTCAATGCCCTGAAAGAAGATAAACTGCTCGAACCCTTGCAGGCTTATCCAAGTTTAATCTTTATTACTCGCGACCGATGGGTTGAAGGGTTAATGAATGATGGGCGTTTTGACGTTGAATTCATCGCTCAGCAAAGGGAGTTTTATGCCTTCAGAGTGCGGCTAAGTGAGAGAAAGCCGTAGTGAATAAATTATCGCTACGGCTTTGAAATTATTTTTTT
The DNA here is from genome assembly GCA_044868105.1 of Blastocatellia bacterium. Taxonomy (GTDB): domain Bacteria; phylum Acidobacteriota; class Blastocatellia; order UBA7656; family UBA7656; genus JBFMDH01. Next base: position 3,467 of record JBIOWC010000301.1, on the reverse strand, counting down.
GGCGCAGTCGTGGGCATAACCCCTTGGAAAAATTTGACAACCCGTTCATCATAAACAGCCGACTCGTTGGTATAGAGTCTTTCCTGTCGGGTCTTATCAACCTCGACAAACTCTTTCGGGCTGCGAGTTTGTTCAAACATCTCTCTTGTCATGGCGTCAATGGGCGTCGCGTTTTTACTGCCAATGTACAGGTATTTGCGATTTGATGAGGTGGATACGGATTCAACGGCATCGGATTGTTCTTCTCTACGCATCAAGTAAGCCTGCGTGGTAAGCCGCAGAACCTCTTTGGTCCAGGTATAGTCGGCGAGTCCGTTGACCATATTGTTATTTCCGCCGATGACATATTTCAGACGATAATTAATAAAGCGCTCGACATTGGGATAAACCGAATCGGCAACCACGGCTTTAATCGCCGGGTCCTCATCCGATGCGGCAAGCGTGGCATAGCCGCCCAAATCAACGCCATAAAGCCCGATGCGCCCGTCGAGCAAATCCTGCCCCGTTTGGGTGCGCAAGCCTTTCATGAACTTGATGGCCGAGATCAAATCGTCTTTTTCATACATCCCGATACCCGATTTCTTGACCGGATTTTCGCCGTGTCCGCGCATATCCCAGAGCAAAACATGATAACCGGCTTTGTATAGTTCAACTGAAAGGGTTAGTAAATCCGAGCGATTTGAACCATACCCATGGGTAAGAATGATTGCCGGAGCGGGGCGGTTTTGATTCAAGAGCCAACCAACCGATTGTGTGCCGTCAGTGTTTTTCCATTTCTCATCCGACCACACGGGCTTTTGCAAGATTATTTGAAAATCGCGCGGCGAACCGGTCAATTCATTTTTAGGTGGGTGAGTTAAATGATGAATGAGATAAAAGCTCAAACCGGTTACCCCGAAAAATAGAACGAGCACAGCAGGTATAAATACCCACATGATACGTTTGAATATAAGTTTCTTGTTTAGCGTCGCCATAACCTCAAGACCATATCGGGGCGGGTTGCTCAGGAAGGGGCAAATTCGTATGCGAGGATAGGGCTAAATTACACAAATTCCACTTTGCGAGTATAAGCGAATGCGAAATGATTTCAATAGTTTTTGTCACCCTAGCCACGCCATACCCGAATGCAATCTCCTTAATCAGGATTTAGCATTGGGCAAGGTGGCAATTAAGATTGCTATGGCGGTCATCGCCAGTGCTTCAAACACCGCAGTCATTTCGTTTGAATTGTGTAAATCGGCGAACGCTCTGGGTATGTGCAAGAGGATGACCCAGAGAAAAATCATAATGGCTGTTAGTGAGGCGGCCAGGCGTTTCGTAATTTGAAGGCATATTCCCAAGCCTCCGGCAATCAATGCCACACCAGTAAAGTAGGTGATAAAGCGATGCCCGGGAACCCAGTTAGGCACCAAGGTTTCGACAAATTCAACGTAGATGAAATGCAGGATACCGCAAAGAATCAAGAAGGCCGCGAAGAAATATCGCCCGCAAGGTATCATTTTTTCCAACCCCGCAACCAGGCGACTGAGCCATCCTGCCCGAGCCTTCATTTCGGGGAGGCTGGCAGCAACCAGAAAACTCCCGCCAGCCATCGCCAGCGCTTTGCCAGCCATCGTCCACAGTCCGCCATTGGAAGGCGTTGCAAATACCAGCGGCAGATACAGCAGCGTGAATGATAAAAGAATCGTGGCTCCCAAAAATAGAGGCGTAAATCGCCCGCCTATTGCAAAGATAATGGCGCCTCCCGCGGCAATCAGAAACAGCCCAAAAACAACGGCGAGGAGTGCATGACCCGGAACCCAGGCTGGCAAACTTGGCACCACCCGCGTCACGAAACTTTTATAAATAAGATGTTGCACGCCAAAGGCAATCATGGCGGTAGCAAAGAAGAGCCGTCCAAGAACGGTAAGTTTATTCATCTAACTCCTCTGGGTTGAAAATTCGATCTGACGTTAGAACCCATCTTCTCGCTTGACTTGCAAGATTATTCATCAACTCCTGGCGTTGAGGAAACCTAATATGAAGTGAAGCGGAAGATGACCAGGCGTCTATAAAGCGGGGTTTTTCACAACCGGAATAATTTGTTGTTTGTGGGTTTTGGTATCAATAGCCATGAGCCTTGATTAGCGCGCTCAGCGCCATTTAAGGTTTTGAATCAGGGAATCGAAGCCGGCTTATCCATGCCGGCGTTTCCGAAAATGATCCTGGTTATGACTGCCTACAATTCCGCAACTCAAAGCTCGCAAGCCGTTCTCCTGCGCATTGAATGTTCGCGGCTTAAATTTTATCTAATCTTGCGGTCTTCTAAACGGCGCGTTTGGACCAAAGCCGCGATTGCCGAAACGATTATTGTTCTCGTTTATCGCTTCTCCGCCGAGCACGCCTCGGGCAATGGCCAAGCGTGTGAGAATTCGTGCTTCAGTTAATTGAAACCGGTCGGCGGTGTTTTGCGCGCGATCAAAATCATACTTTGCCAAATCGGCAAGCTCATCCGCATATTGAGCGATCGTGTTGCCGAGTCTGCTGCCATCGCGAAGTGGCAACTCACCGTCGCGAAAAATATTTAACTCAAAACCGCTCAGCAGGGCTGCGGCTGACAGGAGTTCATTGAGTTGATTAATCCCCGGCTCCAAGGCTTCGAAACTGCGCGCCGGGTCGAGTGGTGCGAAAGCTTGAGCGACCTTTATCTGCGCATCGAATTGCTGATAGCTGGTTGCGCGTGTGGCAACGAATTTCTGTGCCTCAAGCAAAAATTTAATCGCCAGCTTGGGGTTATCTTTTTGGGTTGAATTGGCCAACTGGACGAGCATCTTTACCCGCTCATCATCGGAAGGCAATTGAGCGAGCGTTTGCCGCACCCCTTCTATCGAATCATCGCCGGATTTTTGCGCCAACTGTGCAGCGTTCGCCATCTGAATCACCGTGTTGCGTTGCGCAGGGTTGAGATGGTCGTTGGCAATTTGACGCGCACGATCCGGGTTGCCTTCGTCAATAGCTTTCATTGCAGCTTGTTGATAAAGACCCGGTTGCATTCCGCCAGGAGCCGTCGTCGCCGCGCTCAATAAACTCTCAGAAGTACCTTGTTCGACAAGGTCATTAATCTGATTAAAGGCGACACGCGGGTTGTTGTCCATTCCCATTTGCGCCATCTTTTGACGCACGGCGCTAGCGCGCAAGGGTGCGTACTTATCAATTTGCGGTAACAAAGACTGCAAGCCCGCCAACAACATCCGCGCGGTGTTCTGTTCCATCTGTGCGGCATCAGGCGGCGTTTGCGCAGCATTGCCCGGAGCAAAGCCTCCGCGTCGGCCACCGAAATTATTTCCGCCGCGTTGAGCATTGGCCGGCGGCGGCGTCGCTTTGAGCGCGGCGACGACGGCTCCTGGCGGAATGCAACCGGGTCTTTATCAACAAGCTGCAATGAAAGCTATTGACGAAGGCAACCCGGATCGTGCGCGTCAAATTGC
>JBIOWC010000300.1:0-2897 GCA_044868105.1 Blastocatellia bacterium | reverse complement strand
CAGGTATCCTAAGCCGCGTAAAGCCAGATAAATAATTTAATTTTTTCGTAACCAGACAATTTTTTGTACCGTCTTTAACTCACGAAGGCAGAAATAGAGTTACAGCTTTCCGGTTCTTTGCAAATTCAACACGCTTATCGAATCGTCGGATGGAGAAAATGGCGAACAAAAGGGAGAGGATTACGTTAATAGAGCCGTGGTTAAAAATCGTTAAGGGCGCAAGCAAAACCCACACAGCTTGAAGTGAAAACGTAATTTGAAAGTTTGTTGGTAAACCAATCCGGATGAGCGTGAAAGGAACAATTCCAACGACTGACTAATGAGGAATTCGTGAGCAAGGCTAACTCGGCTGTAGCGATTGGAGGACTACAGCAACGACCAGTGGAAACGATAAGCGACGACGATGTCATTCAACGTGTCCTCGACGGCAATCAAGATGCTTTCGAGGTCCTGGTACGCCGTTACAGTCAGCGTGTGTTTAGCATTATCGGGAGTTTCTTTCGTCGCCGCGATATGGTCGAAGATATTGCTCAAGAGGTTTTCGCGCGTTCCTATTTTTCGCTGACCACTTTTACGTTGGGACGGTCATTTGAAGCCTGGGTTGCCAAAATCACCGTCAATGCCTGTTACGACCACCTGCGCGCCCAGCGTCGCCGTTCGGAAAACAGTGCGCCGCAGTTTATGGAAGAAGAGGACGAGTGGCTGGAGTTGCAAATGATTGAGGCGGCGCGCGACCGTCATCAAAGCCACGAACGTCAGCGTGAAGCGGCGGATATCGCCGAGCGGTTACTGGCGAAGATTGACCCGGAAGACCGCTTGGTGCTTGTGCTCTTGGACAGAGACGGGTACTCGGTGCAAGAGATTTCCGAAATGTTAGGCTGGGGACAGTCTAAAATCAAAGTGCGCGCCTTTCGCGCGCGCCGGGCGCTGAGAACGGCAATGAAACGGTTGCTGCTCAGCGCGGAAACGAAACAAAAACAAAAAAAGAAAAAGTAGAGCATAGAGTTCACCTTAGCGAATTTGATGTTAAAGGAGCGTTAAGATGAAAAGGAGTACGATAGTGATGGGGTGCAGAAAAACGCGAAAGATGTTTCCGCTATTAAGCGAAAACGACCAATCCAATAACCTAACCCAAGAAGCGCGCCAAGCCGCACAAATCCACCTCGAGAGTTGCGGGCGATGCGCTGAAGAATATCGAGTGTTTTCACTCTCTCAAACGGTTCTCGATTTAGCCGGCTCACCGGAAATCATCGAACCGGACAAGGAATTTTTTGTCGCCTTAAGAGCCCGAATCGCTCGCGGTCAGGAAAGTCCGGCCTTGGTCCAACCCAATACCGAGGAATCCTGGACGGGCGTGTTATGGCAGACGGCGCGCCAGATGATTCCGGCAATGGCACTGCTGCTGCTGTTAATGATTGGCGCGACCTTATTATGGAATCAGCCGACGAAGACCGAGCATGGAACGACCGCCCGCATTGATGTCACCGAACCCACGGCCGACGATGTCATTGATTCAAGCTTCATTGTCGCGGAAGAGAGGTTACAAAATGGCAAGTAACAGCAAAAGCAAAGCCCGGCTCATTGTCTTTTCAATCTTCGCCATCGGCTTTCTTGCCGGGGCGCTGGCGATGAACCTTTACGAGCGCATGAGAAGCAACGGCCCGGAAGAAAATCGGGGCAAGCCGCAGGATTTCATCATCAAGAAGATGGAACAGCGTATGAGTTTGACGACCGAACAGCACACGCAAATTCGTTCAATTCTTGATGACACCTTTGACCGCTATAAAGCGCTCAGAGTTGAAATGCGCGACCAGATTCCGCAACTCAAAGAGTACGAATCAAAGTTTGATGATGTCAGGCTGAAACAACGCGATAAAATCCGCGCCCTGCTGACCGAGAAACAATTGCCCGAATTTGAGAAGATGCTTCAGGAAATGGAAAAACGTCGCGAGGAACAACGACAGGAAAAGTAGGTTAAGTAAAAAAATTGCTCCCATCAAGATCAGTGGAATCGAATCAGATATAGCCGAGTACAAGGAAGTTAATATGAAAAAATTTATTGCCATAACGCTCATCTTATTATTGTCACTCATCAACCTCAGCAGCACGGCGATGGCTTATGATGGCGAGGGGACCACGCAAAATACCAATGCATCCGAATTGCATGGCGTGGTCACCGATGAACAGAACGCCTTTTTAGTGGCGGTAACCGTCGTTCTGGAAAATGCTCAGGGTGAAAAGAAAGAAACCACGACCGATGAAAAAGGTCGGTATCATTTCACCAATATTAAACCCGGAATTTATACCCTCAGTGTAGAACTCGAAGGATTTGCAAAATACGCGCAACCGGTTGATTTTACCAATAAACGCTCAATTGAACAGAACATCCCTCTCAAAGTTTATATTCAAGAACAGGTGGAAGTAAAAAACGATGCGGCAGCGATTTCAACCGACCCGGATAAAAATTTAACCTCTACGGTGATTGGCGAAAAAGAACTTGAAGCCCTGCCCGACGACCCGGATGAACTACTGGATGCCTTAAAGCAGATGGCCGGCGTGGATAATCCGTCCATCTATGTCAACGGCTTTCGCGAAGGCGGCCGTTTGCCTTCCAAAGAAGCCATTCAACAAATCCGCATCAATTCCAACCCCTTTGCGCCGGAATATTCCGAACCCGGCAGCACGCGGTTTGAGATTGTCACGAAACCCGGAACCGATACTTTTCACGGTGGCTTCAATTTGATGTTTAACGATGAATCGTTGAACGCCCGCCAGGCGACCTCGAGCTTTAAAGCGCCGACGCAAATGCGCAATTACGGCGGCTATTTCAGCGGCCCGATTATTAAGAACCGCTGGGGATTTTTCCTCGATATGAATCGCCGCGAAATTGACGATAA
>JBIOWC010000299.1:0-7993 GCA_044868105.1 Blastocatellia bacterium | reverse complement strand
ATCGCAATCCGCCTTTTCCGTTTAATCCGGAGAGCACTGTTTACTGGTCGTTGGGCGGGACTTTACTTATTTACCGCCAACCGCTGGCCAACCTATTTCTTCCTGACCCACTACCGAATAAACATTTCATTTGTTCTTGAAGGTGCAAAATGATATTTTGCACTTCTGCATGGTAGAGCCGCTTAAACAACAGGTGTTAAAAATTCACCCGCAAGATAATGTCCTTGTCGCGTTGAGCGATTTCCAGAAGGGCGAGCGTATTCAGTATAACGGCTCGCATTTCGATTTAATCACTAACCTTTCCGCCAAACATAAATTCGCAACCGAAGATTTAGCCATCGGCGACCACATTGTGATGTACGGTTTTGTGGTCGGCAAAGCCGTCAAACCGATTCGCAAAGGCGAAGCCATCACGACCGAAAATATTTGCCACGATGTGGCTGAGTTTCATGAAAAAACCTTTGACTTCAACTGGACACCGCCGGATGTTTCAAAATGGGTGAATCGTACGTTTCTCGGCTACCGGCGCAGCGACGGACAGGTGGGAACCGGCAATTATTGGTTAGTCATACCGCTGGTCTTTTGCGAAAACCGCAATGTTGCGGTCATCAAACAGGCATTTGAAAAAGAACTGGGATTTGCACAACCGGAAATCTATCAAAGTCAGGTCGCTGAACTCGTCAGGCTTTATCAGGAAAACCGCATCGCCGAAATTGAAAACTATCCGGTTAAACCGTTTGCGTATATGCCGCAGCCAAAGCGGGTTTTTGAAAATATTGACGGCGTGAAATTTCTTACACACGAAGGCGGTTGCGGCGGCACCCGCGAAGACGCCAATAATCTCTGCGCCCTCTTTGCCGGTTACATTCACCATCCCAATGTCGCGGGCGCCACGATTTTAAGTTTGGGTTGCCAGCACGCGCAGGTCGAAATCCTGCGCCAAGAGATTCACAAACGCAATCCGCATTTCGATAAACCGTTGCTGGTTTTCGAGCAACAGCAGAGCCAATCGGAATTTGCCATGGTGTCGGCGGCCATCAAAGAGACCTTTCTGGGTTTGGTTGAAGCCAACAAACTGGCGCGTCAACCGGCCACGCTTTCACATCTCGCCATCGGTTTGGAATGCGGCGGTTCGGATGGCTTTTCGGGCATCTCTGCAAACCCCGCCATTGGGCATACCGCCGACCTCATCGCCGGGCTCGGCGGCAAAGCCATCCTTTCGGAATTTCCGGAACTCTGTGGAGCCGAACAGGACTTAATCAATCGCTGCACCCAAAGAGAGGTTGCTGACCGATTTATTCAGTTGATGCGAACCTATGATGCAAGGGCCAAAGCTGTCGGCTCAGGATTTGATATGAACCCGTCGCCCGGCAACATCAAAGACGGATTAATAACCGACGCCATGAAATCGGCAGGCGCCGCAAAAAAAGGCGGCACCTCGCCGGTTACCGAGGTGTTGGATTACCCGGAATATGCCACGCGGTCGGGGCTCAACCTGCTTTGCACGCCGGGCAATGATGTTGAATCAACCAGCGCCGAAGTGGCTGCAGGAGCCAATTTGGTGTTATTTACCACAGGGCTTGGAACGCCAACCGGAAACCCCATCGCGCCGGTCGTCAAACTTTCCACCAACACCAATCTGGCTAAACGGATGCCCGACATTATTGATATAGATTGCGGTGGCATCATTGCGGGCGAAAAAACCATTGAAGAGATGGGCGAAGAGATTTTGGAATTTGTCATACGGGTGGCCAGCGGCGAAGTGAAGACCAAAGCCCAGCTTCTGGGACAAGACGATTTCATTCCCTGGAAACGCGGCGTCTCTTTGTAAGAAGACTACCCCCAGAGACCCAGAGAAAAACCAAATTAGAATGTACGGTCTTATTTTATCTCTTCGCTATTTTTATTTTCTCTGGGTCTCTGGGGTTAATAAAAACCATGAGCAATTTCAGATTGGATAACAAGGTGGCGGTCATCACCGGCGGCGCAAGCGGTATTGGTCGCGCCATCGCTGAAACCTTTGCCGCCAACGGCGCCTTCGTTCACCTCCTCGAACTCAACCCGGAACAGGCCGAAGCAACGGCGCAAGCCATTCGTGAACAGGGTGGTAATGCGCAGGCGCATTTATGCGATGTGGCCAATCCGGCGAACGTCAAACAGGTCTTTGGTGAAATTGTTGAACGACACCCCATCCATATTCTTGTCAACAACGCAGGAATTGCCCACATCGGCAAACTTGAAAACACCGACGAAGAAGATTTTGACCGCATTTTTCGCGTCAATGTCAAAGGCGTTTATAACTGTATGCGGGCTTGCATTGAACCGATGAAAGCGGCTGGCGGCGGGGTGATTTTGAATATGGCTTCGGTTGCCGCCTGGGTTGGGATTGCCGACCGCCTGGCCTATTCGATGAGTAAAGGCGCCGTGGCGACGATGACTTTGTCGGTTGCGAAAGATTATATCCAGGACCATATTCGTTGCAATTCGATTTCCCCGGCGCGGGTGCATACGCCTTTCGTTGATGGTTATTTGAAGGCGACTTACCCGGGCCGAGAGCAGGAAATGTTTGAAAAATTATCCAAGACTCAACCCATAGGACGTATGGCCGAGCCACAAGAGGTTGCCAACCTGGCGCTGTTTTTGTGTTCCGATGAAGCGGCGTTCATTACCGGCAGCGATTATGTGATTGATGGCGGCTTTATCAAACTGAATAGTTAATCGAAGCGTCCGGATAGTTCAACTAAGGGCTAGTGCCTAATGGGCAACGGATCCGGCTCGAAGGTTCAAGCTCAACTTTCAAGGCGATGATGATCATAGATTCGCATCAACACTTCTGGCATTACGATCGCAAGCGTTTTGATTGGATAACCGATGAAATGGCGGTCTTGCAAAGAGACTTTCTGCCCAGGGATTTGCAGGTGGAATATGCGGCGCACGGGGTTGATGGATGCGTTGCCGTACAAACCGAACAATCAGAGATTGAGACAAACTTCCTGCTGGCGCTCGCCGCTGAAAACGCTTTTATCAAAGGGGTAGTCGGTTGGGTAGATTTACGCGATGCAAACTTGCGGTTGCGGTTAGAGCATTTCACGCAATTTGAAAAACTCTGCGGCTTTCGCCATATCGTGCAAGCTGAACCCGATGACAACTTTTTACTCGGCAACGAATTTTTGCGCGGCGTACGAATGTTGAAAGAATTTAATTTCACCTACGATATTTTGATTTATCCCCAACAACTGCCCGCCGCGATCAAATTCGTCGAAAGCAATTCCGACCAGGCGTTGGTCATTGACCACATCGCCAAACCCTTGATTAAGGATCAGATTCTGTCGCCCTGGCGCGAGCAGATGCGGGAAATCGCGCAACACGAAAAGGTTTATTGCAAAGTCTCAGGGCTGGTGACGGAAGCCGCCTGGCACGCCTGGCACGGCGACGATTTCAAGCCCTACCTGGACACCGTATTTGACGCTTTCACCGCCGACCGCCTGATGTTCGGCTCGGATTGGCCCGTGTGTTTAGCGGCCGCCCGTTTCCCTCAGGTGAAAAATTTGCTTGAAAATTATATGAAGGATTTTCCGCAAGCCGAAAAAGACAAAATCTTCGGCTTGAATGCCATTCAATTTTATCAACTGAAAGTGTGAACCCATGGATTTAGGATTGAAAGACAAAGTGGTGATCATCACCGGCGGCGCAAAAGGCATCGGCGCGGCAACCGTGCGAATGCTTGGCGAAGAAGGCGCTATCCCGGTGATTATTGATAAAGACGGAGAAGCTTTAGAAAAGATGCAACAGGAGTTACAAGCGGCCGGCAAAGAGAGTCTGCTCATGCTGCTTGAAATTACCGAAGCCGAAAATTGCCAACTCGCGGTTGAGCGGGCGGTTGAAAAATATAGCCGTATTGACGCGCTCATTAACAACGTCGGCATCAATGATAATGTGGGATTGGCGAGTGGCTCGCCTGAAGGCTATATCGAATCGCTGAAGAAGAATCTATTCCACTATTACAATATGGCGCACTACGCGTTGCCACATTTGAAAAATACCAAAGGCTCGATTGTCAACATTGCGTCAAAAGTCGCACTAACCGGGCAAGGCAACACCTCGGGTTATTCCTCAGCAAAAGGGGCGATTTTGTCGCTCACACGCGAATGGGCAGCAGAGCTGTTACCCGATTCAATCCGGGTTAATGCGTTGATTCCGTCAGAAGTCATGACGCCGCTTTATGAGTGGTGGTTGAACACCTTTGACAACCCGGAAGAGAAGCTCAAAACCATCATTTCAAAAATGCCGTTGGAAAAACGCATGACGCGCCCGGAAGAGATTGCTGCAATGGTCGTCTTTTTGATTTCCAACAAAGCCAGTCATATCACCGGGCAACACGTGTTCGTAGATGGCGGCTACGTTCATCTCGACAGAGCCTTGACCTAAGTTTATGACCAAACGATATTGTTTAACTTTGGATTTGCAAGACGACCCGGAGTTGATTGCCGAGTACAAACGCTATCACGAAAAAATTCCTCATGAAATCGCCGCGAGCATAAAAATGTCGGGCATCGAAGATATGGAAATTTATCTGCTTGGCACGCGCCTGTTTATGATTATGGAAACGCACGACGGGTTTTCATTTGCGGCAAAGGCAAAAGCCGACAGCGAAAATCCGCAGGTGCAGGCCTGGGAAGAGTTGATGTGGCGGTTTCAAAAGCCGCTGCCCGAAGCCCGGGCTGGCGAAAAGTGGTTGTTGATGGAAAAAATTTTTAAGCTTGAAGCGTGATTCCTGCCCGGCCATTCCAGGTTCGCCGTAAAATATACTTACCCGCAGGCGAAGGTTGAAAAATTATCTTCCAATAAGGCGGATGAAATCAGAGCGGATAAATCTTATTAGAAGAAGCCGCTCTGGTTAGCCCAATCCGAAGACGACCCTGGCTCTGTGAAGCCGCCTATTCTTCCATAAATGAAAGGCCCTGAGGTATTCCTACACGCGTAAATTTCTCTGCTTGTCTTCTGCATAAGCTTAACGTAGACTTATTTCACTCGAAGAAAAACCCGACCCTTGTGCAACCCTTTTTCTAATTAAAATCGCTATGAAGTCAAAGAAACAATCAGCAGAATTACAAAGTTTTTCGCCCGCTGAACAGCGCGCCGCGAAAGCCGAGCGAGTTCAGGTGACCGAGGCCGAGCCTTATGGTTGGGTTGCCGAGTCGGAGACGAAACAAGAGTCTTATGTGCTTTACGCAGACCCTTATACCAAACGACTGGTCTGCACCTGCGCGGATTTTATCTATCGAGGCAAAGACGACCCGCGTTATGAATGCAAACATGTGTCGGCGGTCTTGAAGTTCCTTGGGCGCTGGTATCTGGTACATGAGTATGACCCGCTTCAACAAATCTGTAGAAGCGAACAACGCGCTTCGTGAGGCTATCACTATAACCGTTGAGCCGCTGCCCGAGTGGTTAACAAACCTCGGCAGGTGGCCGGCATTCACTTATCGGCAAATTGAAAAGGTTGCCCTGCACTGACAAGGCGCTCTAGCCGATTTATGAATCGGCTTCGCCCCGTTCATAGAACTTGCCAAGTAATGGCAAAGGTTATAGGCTCATCTGTCACCCGGCACGATTAACCCATTCAACCAGTGGAAGACTTTGCTTTTTTGGAGGCAACCATGAATCACAGGAAAGCTCTTGCAGTATTCCTATGGCTTTTGCTTTTCGTCAACCTCGCTTTGCCGCAAGCTACGCAACCTGCAGCTCAACCACAGGCTGCGCAAACTCCCCAGGCGACACCGGCCACGAAAGCGCCACGTCCGCTTGAAATCGCTGATGTCGCTGCGTGGAAACGCATTCAACAACCGACGATTTCAAACGATGGACAATTTTTCGCTTATCGCCTGGTGCCCAACGAAGGCGACAGCGAAGTCATCGTCAAACGGCTTGCGGATAATAAAGAGTGGAAATTCCCGGCCGGCGAAACTTCATTTTTCGCGCCGCTCGCATTTTCGGAAGATTCAAAATGGATTGCCTTCGCGACTGCGCCGACCGCAAAAGAGAGCAAACGGCTCAGAAAAGATCGCAAACCGGTTTATAACAAAGCGGTGCTTGTGAGTCTCGGCTCGGATAAAAAAATTGAATTCGAGAAAGTTAAACGCTTCGCATTTTCGGGCGAACAATCAAACTGGCTGGCGCTGCATCGCAATGGCGCAGAGGCGCCCGGTGGCGGCGCGCCGTTTCCAGCGCCCGGTGCCCCTACAGGGGGAGCCGCGCCCGATAGAGCAAGCGGTACGGATTTGATTCTTTATGAACTGGCCAGCAGCAATCAATTAAATGTTGGCAACGTCTCCGAATTTGCCTTCGACAAAAAAGGTCAATGGCTGGCGTTCACGATTGACGCGCAGGACAAAGTTGGCAACGGGGTGCAGATTCGCAATATGATGACGGGCGCTATACTCCCGCTAGAAAGTGATAAAGCGGTGTACCGAAGTTTGAACTGGACCGACAAGGGCGATGCATTTGCCGTCTTGAAAGGTGAAGAGGACAAAAAGTTTGAAGACAAACTGTATAGCGTCGTGGGCTTTAAAAATCTCTCAGCCACGCCGCTACAGAAAATCACCTTCAATCCGAAAGACGATAAGAACTTTCCCGCAGGGATGAGCATCAGCGGCAATCGGTCGCCGGAATGGACGGATGATTTGAGCGCTTTGACCTTCGGCATTGCGGCGGTGAAAAAGAAAGACGGCGCGGACAAACCCGAACCTAAAGAGGGCGAAGAGAAACCCGACCCGCGAGCCGCCATGATGGCAGCGATGAAAAAGGATGATGAGCCTGAAAAACCGGATATGGTCATCTGGCATTGGAAAGACAAACGCTTGCAATCACAGCAACAGGTGCAAGAGGGTATTGATAAAAATTTCAGCTACCTCTCTATTTATCGGGTTGATGAAAAGAGATTCATTCGCCTCGCCGATGAGACGGTTCGCCAGGTCACCCTGGCGCCGAAACAGAATTGGGCGGTGGGCGTTGATGCCAGTGAATATGAATGGATGAGCAATCTCGATGGTCGCCGCTATCAAGATGTTTACGCCATTGATTTGAAAACCGGCGAGCGCAAATTGGCGGTGAAGAAGACCACCAATATGTTCGGCGCGTCGCCTGATGGCACGCATTTCCTCTATTACGACGAGGGCAATTTCTTCACTTATGATATGGCTGCGGGCAAGTCATACAACATTACCAAAGGCCTGGCTACGAATTTTTACAATGACGAAGACGACCACAACATGGTCAAGCCGCCGCGCTTTCCCTTAGGCTGGACGAAAGATGGCGCGTCGGTTCTGCTTTCGGACGGCTGGGACATCTGGAATATTTCAGCGCACGGCGGACAGGCGACGAACCTCACGGTCAACGGCAAGAAAGACCAGATTCGCTATCGCAATCGCTATCGCCTGGACCCCGACGAAAAAGGCGCGGATTTATCGAAACCGATGTATGTCGCAACCTATGGCGAATGGACAAAGAAAGCGGGACTCTCGCGCATCGAAAGCGGCAAGCCGGGCGCCAACGTGTTGCTATGGGACGACGCAGGGTATGGCTCCATCATGAAGGCAAAAAATGCCGACAAATATTTTTACACGCGGGAAACCTTCGAGGCTTACCCGGATGTGTATGTTGCCGACGCCACTCTCAAAAACGGCCAGCGCCTGACGGACGCCAATGCGCAGCAGAAAAATTTCCTCTGGTCGAGCGGCTCTAAAATTGTTGAATATACCAGCGCCAAAGGCGACAAACTGCAAGGCGCGCTCTTTTTGCCCGCGAATTACGAACCGGGCAAAAGCTATCCGACCATCGTTTACATCTACGAAAAACTTTCGCAAGGGTTGAACGGTTACACCTCGCCTTCGGTTGGCGGCTTCAATAAATCGCTCTACACCAGTCAAGGGTATGCGGTGTTAATGCCTGACATTGTTTACAAAATCAATGACCCCGGAATGTCCGCCGTGTG
>JBIOWC010000298.1:0-8645 GCA_044868105.1 Blastocatellia bacterium | reverse complement strand
TTTGGGGAACTGGCTCGCAGAATGTGAGAGAGCCCTCAATAAGATTCCTGCCGCATCAACCATCTTCAGCGCGATTTTCGCCACAAATCACCAGCACACTTGATGCTTGCTCAGGGCAACGCTGGTATTGTACGGTCAAGCCTTATGGCTGTCAACGATATGATTTTGCAAGGCCCTTTTTATTTAGAGTTGGCTTTAGTTTTCCACCCCCAGATTCTAATGATTTCAAATTTCTGCGGTCTTCCTATTTCATGGCGAGGTATTCCCGCGTATAATAGGGGCACGTTCCGACCGCCGTTTCAATAAACTGGATGACTGACCGATGCGTAGAAAAAAGCTCGCAGGTTTGCTGATACTTTTATTCCTGTTGATTGGACTCCTGATGGCGCCGCCAAGGCAGGAGGCTCAGCGAACTGCAAACGCGCTTACCTTTGATAAAACCATTCTCCCTTTTTTAGCAGCGAACTGTTACGGGTGCCATAACGCCCGTCTGCAATCGGGCGGTCTCAATCTCGAAGCCTATAAAACCCGCAATGCCGTTTTGCAAGACCGCGACAAATGGGAGCGGATTGCGCAACGGCTGCGCGCCGGAGAGATGCCGCCAAAAGGCTTGCCACAACCCAACAAGGCTGAAGTGGAAACGGTGCTCAAGTGGATTACCGGCGAATTCGCGCATAGTGACCGGACGGCCAAACCTGACCCTGGTCGCGTAACAACCCGGCGACTCAACCGCGCCGAATACAACAATACGGTGCGCGATCTGCTCGGCGTAAATCTCCGCCCGGCCGATGATTTTCCGCAAGATGATTCAGGGTATGGATTTGACAATATTGGTGATGTGCTGTCGCTATCGCCCGGGCTTATGGAAAAATATCTGGCGGCGGCGGAAAAGGTCGCGCGCACAGCGGTATTTGGACCCGAACTTCTGAAACCAACGCTCACGCGCAAAGGCGCGGTCGGGCAAAAAATCGTTCCTCTCTCTACGCCGTTATTCGATTATGATGTCACAGGCCTCAGTCTACCCAATGCGATTCATGTGACGCACCGGTTTCCGGCAGATGGCGACTATAACCTGCGCGTTTTTCTTGGCGGCATTCGCCCGGCCGGATCAGAAGCTTTGCAAATCAGCCTGTGGATAGATGGACAACAGACTAAAGTTATCAACTTTGATGCTGATGGGGTTGCCTCATTTGCTGTAGATCGCCAGGAATTCTGGGGCATGGCGCAGGACTTTCGCGCCCGAATCACGGCGGGCGAACACTGGCTGGCAGTTTCGATTCTTCACTTTTATGAAGGGTTGCCGCCTGCTTACAAAGGACCAAATCCTTCCAAAAAACCGATACCGCCACCCCGGGAATTTAGACCACCGCCCAACCTTCCGCCGGAAAAAATTGGAGAACTGAGGAAAGCCTTCGAGGCTCGCAGAGCCGAACCCATACCCGTCAATGATGCGCGCATCAGTGCCATTGAAATCGGTGGCCCGTACGGGCAAGAAAAGGGGGCTTCGGCGGCGAGTCAGAAACTCATATACACCTGTGGGCATTTCAATGGCCAGCACCAGCCCGGATGCGAGCGCAAAATTATCGCTCATCTGGCGCGTCGCGCCTATCGTCGCCCGGTTACTCCACAGGAAGTCGCGCCATTGATGAGCCTCTATGCATTAGCGCGTCATCATGGCGATTCTTTTGAAGAGGGAATCGTACAGGCGCTTGAAGCCCTGTTGGTTTCACCGCATTTTCTTTTTCGCATTGAGAAAGACCAGGCGGTAAATTCACCCACGGCGCGACCGTTAAACGATTATGAGTTGGCCTCGCGTATCTCCTACTTTCTGTGGAGCAGTATGCCAGATGATGAGTTGTTGCGGGTTGCTGAGCAAGGCACATTGAAAAAGCCGGAAGTGCTGGCGGCGCAGGTTGGGCGAATGTTGAAAGACGCAAAAGCCTTTGCGCTTGTTGAAAATTTCGGCGGCCAGTGGCTTGAACTTCGCAAGCTTGAATCGGTCAAACCAGACCGCGAACGGTTTCCTGAATTTGATGAATATTTGCGAATGTCTATGCGCCGCGAGACCGAATTGTTCTTTGAGCATATTGTTCAAAAAGACGCCAGCATCCTCGATTTTGTTGATGGGAACTACTCGTTTTTGAATGAGCGTCTGGCGAAGTTTTATAAAATCAATGGCATCAGCGGAACCGCATTTCGCAAAGTTGATTTGACCGGCACCGAGCGCGGCGGCGTCATCACGCAAGCCAGCGTACTGACGGTTTCATCCTATGCGACTCGCACCTCGCCGGTGCTGCGCGGCAAATGGATTCTGGAAAATTTATTGAATGCGCCGCCGCCGCCGCCGCCGGCCGATGTGCCGAATCTCGATGAAGCTAAAATCGGTCAAGCGGCTTCGATGCGAGAACAATTGGAAGAGCATAGAAAGAATGCGACCTGTGCGGCCTGTCACGCGCGCATGGACCCTCTGGGGTTTGGTCTGGAAAATTTTAATGCCATTGGTGGCTGGCGCCTGCAAGATGGTAAATTTCCGATTGATGCTTCGGGCACGCTTCCCGACGGCAGGACTTTTAGGGGGGCTCGCGAATTGAAAGCGATTTTGAAAACTGACCGCCAGGCCTTTGCCGAAGGCTTGACCGACAAATTGCTCACTTATGCCTTAGGGCGAGGACTTGAATCCTATGACAAGCCTACGGTAAAAAAGATTGCCGAGCGTTTGGCCGGCGAAAAATATCGGTTTTCCAGTCTGGTGCTGGAAATTATTAAAAGCCTGCCGTTTCAAATGCGGAGAGGAGATTGACTATCATGATGATTACGCGCAAACATCTGCCGAGACGATTGTTTCTCAAAGGAATGGGCACTGCGATTGCCCTGCCCCTGCTGGATGCCATGACCCCGGCTCTGGCCTCAACGAATCCGTCCTCAATTCCTGTCCGCCTGGCTTTTGTCTATGTGCCAAACGGCATCGTCATGAAAGATTGGACGCCGCAAGCCGGGGGCAAAAACTTTGAGTTCACGCGCATCCTCAAACCGCTTGAAGCCTACCGCGAAGACCTCTTTGTGCTTTCGGGACTCGATGACCATAACGGCAATGAACTCGGCGATGGTCCCGGCGACCATGCCAGAGCAGGCGCGGCCATTTTAACCGGCGTTCATTGTAAGAAGACTGCCGGCGCCGATATTCAAAATGGCATCTCGGCCGATCAGGTCGCGGCGAAAGCTTTAGGGGCAAAGACCCGATTGCCGTCTATTGAACTCGGCTGCGAAGATTCGCGCACCGTCGGCAATTGCGATTCGGGATATAGTTGTGCTTACACCAACAGTATTTCCTGGCGCGGCGTGTCAACGCCGATGCCGCCGGAGGTCAATCCGCGCATGGTTTTTGAACGGTTGTTTGGCACGACCGATTACAGCCTGAACGCTGAAACCCGCGCCCGCCGCGCCGAGTATCGCAAAAGCATTCTTGACTTGGTTCGCCAGGACACGCAAACGCTCAACCGCAGTCTGGGTCAGGCTGATCGTCGCAAAATGGATGAATATCTCACGGCTGTCAGAGAGATTGAAAAGCAGATCACGGTAGCTGAAAAAGAGAATCAGGAAATTACTCCAACGATTGAAAAGCCCGCCGGAATTCCGCCGACCTTTCTTGAATATGCGAAATTAATGTTTGAGCTTCAGATTGTCGCCTTCCAAGCCGATTTGACGCGCGTGACAACCTTCATGATGGGACGCGAAGGAAGTATGCGGGTTTATCCTGAAATCGAAGTTCCCGACCCGCATCATCCGCTCACCCATCACCGCAATAATGCTGAGTGGATAGAACGCATCACCAAAATTAATTGTCTGCACACGGAAGTCTTCGCCGATTTTCTAAATAGATTGAAATCTACAAAAGAAGGCGACGGCACACTGCTCGATCATTCAATGGTGGTTTATGTCAGCGGACTAAGCGACGGCAATCGTCATATACATGAAAATCTGCCGGTGCTCTTAGCCGGTCGCGGCGATGGTAGCCTCAGGCCCGGACAACACATCGTTTACAAGCGCGGGACGCCGATGACGAACCTGTACCTGACCTTGCTCGAACGGATGGGCGTGCCAGCCGAACGCATCGGCGACAGCACGGGCAAGCTCGAAAACCTCACAGGGCTATCCGCGTGAAGCGTGCTTTCAAACATATTTTTACTGATCGTTTTCCGGCGGCTTGGCCTGCCTGAAAGCTTGCTGCTTAATGCTGGTAACTCAATTCGGCGCAGAAGCCGTAGAATTTGTACAGGCAAAAAGCAGACAGGCCGCAGCATCACTTTCATCTATATCTACTCGCGCGCGTGTTTGGTTCCGACAGCATCAAATTGACGAGACTGGTCAATATTTCCCGCACTGTTTGGAGGAAAAACTACAGCGATGAAAAAACTCTCGGCGCTCTTCTCGCTTATGCTTTTGTTCATCTGTCCTTTAAGGGTTTTCACACAGGCTCAACAACCGCCGGAAGATTATCCGTTAAGCGCCGATTCAAAACCGCAGCCCGATGTGCCCAAAGGCGAAGTGCTCAAATTCCAATTCAATAAATCGAAAATCTTTCCCGGCACCTTTCGCGACTACTGGGTCTATGTGCCGGCCCAGTACACCCCTGATAAACCCGCTTGTGTCTATGTCAATCAAGATGGTCTGCAATACGAAGCCCCGACGGTCTTCGATAATCTTATTCACAAAAAACAGATGCCGGTAACCATCGGGGTGTTCGTGATGCACGGACGCGTGCAAGCGGCCGATGGCAACACCGCGCTTGACCGTTTCAATCGCAGTTTTGAATATGACGGACTCGGCGACAACTACGTTCGCTTCTTGCTTGAAGAGTTGCTGCCCGAAGTGGAAACCAAAAAGACTGCTGATGGACGGGCGATTCGGCTCTCTAAAAGCGGCAATGACCGTGCCATTGGCGGGCAGAGCAGCGGCGCCATCTGCGCCTTTACGGCCGCCTGGGAGCGCCCGGATGCCTTCACCCGCGTGTTTAGCGCGATTGGCACGTATGTGGGGCTACGCGGCGGCGAGCGTTACCCGACCCTTATTCGCAAATATGAACCCAAGCCGATTCGCATATTCTTACAAGACGGCACCAACGACCTCAACATCTATGCCGGTGATTGGTGGATGGCCAATCAAACCATGGAACGGGCGCTGATTTTTGCGGGCTATGAGGTGCAACACATTTGGGGCGAAGGGGCGCACAATGGCAAACACGCAACCGCGCTTTTCCCTGACGCGATGCGCTGGCTATGGAAAGACTGGCCCCAACCTGTAAAAACGGGACAATCGAAAAACAATACGCTTGACGCCATTCTGGCGCCCGGCGAAGGATGGCAACTGGTAAGCGAAGGCTACCGGTTCACAGAAGGTGCAGCGGTCAACGCAAAAGGCGAAGTCTTCTTTAATGATGTGGTGACCAGCAAGACCTACAAAGTCGGGCTTGATGGTAAAGTGAGCGAAGTTTTTGCGGATGCAAAAAAGCGGGATGGGCAGACCTTCGGACCCGACGGCAGGCTTTACATGGCCTCGGGCGAAAAAATCGTCGCCTATGATGCGAACAACAAAGAGACCACGGTTGCTGAAGGCTTTATTGGCAATGACCTGGTGATTGCGCACAACGGCAATATCTATGTCACCAATCCACCAGCAAGTAATGCGAACCCGACTAACGCGAACCCGACAAGCAAAGTCTGGCTCATCAAACCCAATGGTGAAAAGAGTGTGGTGGACACCGGTTTGAAGTTTGCCAACGGCATCACCCTGTCGCCCGACCAGACCTTGCTCTATGTCACCGATTTCCGCTCGCATTGGATTTACAGTTATCAGGTACAAGCGGACGGCGCGCTCCAAGCCAAACAGCGTTATTACTGGTTGCATGTGCCGGATACGGCTGACGAGAGCAGCGCCGATGGCCTTCGCGCAGACCGTGACGGGAGACTCTATGTGGCAACCGCTTTAGGCATACAGGTCTGCGACCAGGCGGGAAGAGTGCAATGCATTTTGCCAACCCCGAACGGCAAGGTCTCGAATCTCTGTTTCGGCGGGGAAAACTTCGATACGCTTTTTGCCACCTGCGGTGACAAGGTTTACAAACGCAAATTAAAAGTTAAAGGCGCGCAAGCCTGGGCGGCGCCGCTCAAACCCGCGCCGCCAAGGTTGTAACCACTACTGTAAAAGAAAAGCCCCTCGAATTGGCGAGGGGCTTTAACACAAGCGAAGCACTTAATTCGTCATACTTTTTATTGCTCGTAAGCTTTTTGTAAGGCCGCGATGTCAAGTTTCTTCATTTGCAGCATGGCGTGAGTAACGCGTTTTACTTTCTCAGCATCTTTATCTTTCAGCATCTCGACCAAAACCGTAGGAACAATTTGCCAGGACAAACCATACCGGTCTTTCAGCCAGCCGCAGGGCCCTTCTTCGCCGCCCGCAGAGAGTTTCGCCCAGAACTCGTCCACCTCTTCCTGAGTTTTGCAAGCAACGGAAAACGAGATGGCTTCCGTGAATTTAAATTGCGGGCCACCATTTAAGGCAATGAAATCTTGCCCTTCGAGTTGAAAGTCAATAGTCATCACACTGCCTTCTCCTCGGCCGGAAGCTTGTGCTGATTCCGCGTCATAGCGCGTGATGGTTCCAACTTTAGAATTTTTAAAAGTCGAAACATAAAAATTCACAGCCTCTTCGGCTTGGTTGTCAAACCATAGGAAGGGGGTAATTTTTTGCATCTGTGTTTCCTCCTTTTTTAAATTAGTAAAACTTGTCTATTGAAAATCGTAGTAAAGCAACTGGCGGGTAGGCAAAGAAAAAGAGGGTGTTTCAATTCTTGGGTTTCGCACGGGTCTTTCCGTGGCTTATCAATTTATTGAAAACTCCAAAATAAAACCCCTTGGTCACTTTAGCCGTGTAGGCCAGACTGACGAAGAGGTTGATGGAACTATCGTTAAGATTCAGTGGGCTGCAGTGGGTGTGGAATAGGTGAATTCACTTGAGATTCTTCCGTCAGGAAGGCGCACTTGAATTTTATCCCCCGGCAACACTTTCTTTCCTGCTTGCTTGGCGATGAGCGAACTGCCAGGGGGCTTTCCTTGCAGGGTCTTTTGCTTGTCGCCGTTAAGGTAAATCACTGCTCCCTCGTCAAAGTTTTGGCCTTCGACGATAAGCTTTTTTCCTGACCGGAAAGCGTTGGTGATTTGCGGCAGCGGGATGCCGCTTTCATATCGCACAAGCCCCAAATCTATCCCGTCGGTAAAGGACAATGTGAGCCCGGCGACCACGATTTTAGTGTCTTTCTGAAGCACTACCGCGGTTGCCGTATCATAATTGGCAACCGCATTATTCATGTTCGTTATCACCTGGCCATGGATTCCGAAGGTTTCATCAATCGTGCCATTGGTGTGGTATCTCACCAGGGCAAAATCTCTGTTTGTAAACATAGAATCCGCGCCCCCGACGGCGATGATTTTCCCATCCACTTGCAAAGCTAAAGCGGAGATTTGGTCATTTGAGCTATTGAGGTTGGTCAGGGTTTTGCCGCCATTGCCGAAGCTTTTATCAAGGTCGCCGTCGGCTTCATAGCGCACCAGGGCGAAATCCAAACCGTTGGGCGGGTTCTCAGCAAAACCGCCAACAATGAATTTCCCGTTCGCCTGTACCACAATAGATTTGGCTACATCGTTTTTTCCTACAAGTTGAGTGAGTACCTTCCCCTCCGTGCCGAAGGATTTATCCAAACTCCCGCTGCTTTTCAACCGAGCGATGGCAAAATAACCCTTCGTATCAATATAGGTGGTGCCGACCAGCAGGATTTTACCGCTCGGCAGAAGTGCCGCCGCCGTACTGTTCGTCGTGATGAAATCAAAAGGCACAACGGCTCTGCCGCCGTTGCCAAAAGTCGTATCAAGACTGCCATCCGGGTTATAACGAACAGCGGCGTAATCTCCATCCGTGTATCCGGTTGCGATGATTTTTCCATCGGGCTGAATGAGCACCGCCGTGGCTACGGCTTGCGCCGAAAACCCCGTTACCACTCTCCCGTCAAAATCGAATGAGTTATCGAGTGAGCCATCGGGATGATAGCGCACCAGCGCGAAGCCATTATAAGCGACGCCACCGACAACCAGGTTGCCGTCTGGCTGAATCGCTATTGCATTAGCAATGGCAGCCGTTCCGGGAAAGGTCGTCAGGGTGTATCCGTCAGAGGCCTGGAATGAGGAATCAAGGTTACCGTCAGCGGTGAATCGCAAAACGAGAAAGCCAAAATCCGTGCCCGGTTTTTTCCCGCTACCGGCAATGACAATTTTACCGTCAGCTTGGATGGCCGCCGCTCTTCCTTCATCTTGAGGGCCGATATGGATTTGCACCTTTCCCTGATTGCCAAAGCCTAAATCAAGCAACCCATCATTCAGATCAGTGCGTTGTTGTCGGAGGGGAATAGCGGAAACTATAAACAAAAGCGTAAACAGTAAATACATTGATTTTTCTCTGATGCAAGAGCTTCTAGTTTAAATAAAGCCAGATGAATTTCAAAAATTGGTGAACGCGGAAGTTAGAGTGTCTAAACCATAACGCAGAGCTAAATTAAATTGCAACTTA
This sequence comes from Blastocatellia bacterium, assembly GCA_044868105.1. Lineage (GTDB taxonomy): Bacteria > Acidobacteriota > Blastocatellia > UBA7656 > UBA7656 > JBFMDH01. Next base: position 29 of record JBIOWC010000298.1, on the reverse strand, counting down.
TTCCACTTTATTATTTGGGATTTTTCTCA
>JBIOWC010000297.1:0-8628 GCA_044868105.1 Blastocatellia bacterium | reverse complement strand
AATCCAAAATCCAAAATCCAAAATCCCAAATCATAAGGTGGCAATGCAATCCACTTCGATTTGAATATTCGGAAGCAGTTGCGCGCCGATGGTTGTACGCGCCGGCATATCCCCTGTGAAATATTGCCGGTAAACGGTGTTCATCGCTTGAAAATTATTCAAATCGGCAAGAAAGACGCGCACGCTGACGACGTTATCAAGCGAACTGCCGGCGGCTTCAACGATGGCTTTGATATTTTCAAAAACCTGGGTTGCCTGTTCTTCAAAACTCACGGCATCAATCTTTCCGCTTTTAGGATTGGTCGGCACCTGTCCGGCAACATAAACCGTGTTGTTGGCGATGATGGCTTGACTGTAAGGGCCGGGCTTGGGCGCTTTGTCGGTTAAAACTTTACGCTTTTTCCGGGGCGCCGCTTTGGTTTTTGCGGTTTGCGCTTTTGCCTGACCGGTTGCGGTTATAGCGATTGCCGATGCGCCTGTGGTTTGCAAAAACTTCCTTCGATTCACTGACATGGCCTTTTTCTTCTCCGCAAAATTTATTTACTAAGCTCTCATCATAGGCAAATGCGACCCTCTATGCAATTCGAACCCTGCCGGGCAAATTCACCTGCCGGAGGATAATTGTTATGATTTCGAGCCGCCTAGCTCTACGGACAAAGCGAAAACTGAGGCGGTCATAACCCCATGACCCGCGCCAATCATTTACGCCCTCTGAAAAATCGTTGGTGTTTGAAATTTCCTAATTCCTGAACTCTATTTTTTTAACGTACTTGAAGTGTCGTTGCGCTGACTTTAATATTTTCTTGAGCTTTTGCCCCTATGAGTACGAACAGAGAACGCGAACAACAGATAGAGCTGATTTCACATGCCGCTTTGGCGCGCGATAACGGCGAGCGCGAAGCCTTTATTAAACAGGCTTGCGCGGGCGACCCCGAACTGCAAAACGAAGTGAAAGCCCGCCTCGCCATGCTGGATAAGACCCAAGCCTACCAACTGGCAAATCACACCCAAAATTTCGCGAGCGGAGACCAACCTAATCTTGAATCCACCACGCAACTCTTTTCGGATGCGGCGACGATGGGGCTTACCGAAGAAGAGCAATCTTCGCTCTTTATCGAACCGACGGTTGGTCAATACCGCATCATTCGTATACTTGGACAAGGCGGCATGGGCACGGTCTACCTGGCACAGCGCGATGATGAACAGTACAAAAAGAAAGTCGCCATCAAAGTCGTGCGCTTTGGACTCGACACCGAATTCGTGATTAAACGATTTCGCAATGAACGGCAAATTCTCGCAAGCCTCGACCATCCCAATATCGCCAAGTTGCTTGATGGCGGTGCCACCCAGGACGGGCGGCCTTATTTCGTGATGGAATATGTCGAAGGCAAACCCATCACCGAATATGCGGATGACCACAGACTGTCCACCGTCGAACGCTTGAAGCTGTTTCGCAAAGTCTGTTCGGCAGTTCATTACGCGCACCAAAATCTGGTGATTCACCGCGACCTGAAACCCGGCAATATTCTGGTCACCGATGATGGCGTTCCCAAGCTTCTGGATTTCGGCATTGCCAAACTGCTCAACCCTGAACTGGCCGACCAACCCCTTGAAGCGACCGTTGCCGCCGTTCGTTTAATGACCCCGGAATATGCCAGCCCGGAACAGGCAAAAGGCGAACCGGTGACCACGGCAAGCGACACCTATTCGCTCGGCGTCCTGCTTTATCAACTCCTCACCGGGCATCGCCCCTATCGTTTTACGAATCGGTCGCCGGAAGATATGGCGCAAGTGATTTGCAAACAAAATCCCGAAAGACCCAGTACGGCAATCAATCGCAGTGAAACGGTTATTACCAGCGATGGCAACAGCTTTGAAATCACCCCCGAACTGGTGAGCCGCTCACGCGACGGGAATCCCGATAAACTGAGAAAACGTTTAGCCGGTGACATTGACAACATCGTGCTCATGGCCATGCGTAAAGAGCCTGAGCGTCGTTATGCATCGGTTGATCAGTTTTCAAATGACCTGCGCCGTCATCTTGAAGGATTGCCGGTTATCGCCCGCAAAGATACCTTCTCGTATCGCGCTGCAAAATTCATCGGTCGAAACAAAGCGGCAATGGGCGCGGCACTGATAATCCTGCTGACGCTCATCGCTGGTATCATCACCACAACCATCGAAGCGCGCCGCGCCGACCGCCGTTTCAATGATGTGCGTCAGCTGGCCAATTCATTTCTCTTCGAGTTTCACGATGCGATTGCCGACCTGCCCGGTTCGACGCCGGCGCGGGAACTCGTCGTCAAACGCGCTTTGGAATATCTCGACAGCCTCGCGCAGGAATCCATGAGCGATAAAGGGTTACAACGCGAGCTGGCAACCGCTTATCAGAAAGTCGGCGATGTGCAGGGCAATCCGCAAATCGGCAACCTCGGTGATATGGACGGCGCCATGTCGAGCTTCAAAAAATCGCTGGCGATTCGTGAAAAATTGCTCGCCGCTAATCCGACCAACCGCGAAGACCGCCGCGCCGTTGCCGAACTCTATAGTCGCTTCGGTAACGTGGCCTACTGGAAAGGCGATTTGCCCGGCACTCTGGAAAATCACAACAAAGTGATTGAAATTGAAGAACGCTTGCTTGCTGAAAATCCCGATGACGTAGAAGGCATGCGAAGTTTGCGCGCCAGTTATACCCGCGTCGCTTATGCGCAGGCGCAGACGGGCGATTTCAAAGGCGGTTTGGAAATTCTGAAAAAAGCCGGCGCCCTGAACGAAAAACTGGTTGCTGCCGAGCCCAACAATTCCGAAGCCTTGACCGATATGGCGCAAAATTACAGTTCGATGGGTGAAGCGCTTGGGGAAATGAAAGACTACGACGGCGCCATAGACCTGTTTGGCAAAGCGATGAAAATTTTTGAGGAGCAAGCCAAACAGAACCCCAACAACGTCGAATATGAGGTGCGGGTCGCCGCCGGTTATATACATCTCGGTGAAGTCTATGCGGCAAAAATTAATTATCCAGCCGCGATGGAAAATTACCGCCAAGCGCTGGCTATCTGCGAAGCGCTGGCAAAAGCCGACCCGCAAAATACGCGTTATCAATACGCTCTGGCTTCGCTGTTGATGAATATGGGACAGGTACAAAAAGCGGCTCATCCGAAAGACGCTCTGGAAACCTTTCGCAAATCTAAAGCCGTCGTTGAAAAGATTATTCCGCCCGATAAATCGAATATGTTTGGCCGGGCGGAACTCTCGTTCGTCTTAAAAGAGATGGGCGTGTTGCTGGCAAAACAGGGGGAAGAGGTGGAGGCCCTGGAAAATTGCAACAAGGCGCGTGAGCTTGCCGAAGAACTGTCGGAAGCCAATCCGGCAAACGCCGAACTCAAGGCTTTTCGCGCTTCAAGCTACGCCTATCAGGGCGAAGCCTACCTGGCGCTTGCCTCGGCGAAAAAACTCTCTGCTGATAAACAAATGGCGCGCCTACAAGAGGCGCGCAACTGGCTTCAAAAAGGCTATGCGATTTTCGATGAACTCCGCAAAGCGAGCATCTGGACGCCGGCGCAGCATGGTTCGGCCGATGACACGGCACAAATGTTAGCCAAATGCGAAGCGGCAATCGCTAAATTACAAGCCGCCAGGTAGACCGCTATGTAGCCGCGCAATCCGCCTTGTTCGCTAAATTAGAAGCTGAATTTAACCTGATGCCTGGCAACCCATACCCTTGACCCGAAAGCCGATAACTTTAACCTCGCGCCGGCCCGCCGGCCCGGTAAACCCAAACCAGCTAAACCCGAATGAGCTTCAATTATCAGTTCACAAACTGGGGTTTGAATGAATCAAAGCGGATGCCAATGCCGAACTTTTGCGACATCGCGTTAAGGCGCACCCCGACACCGATTTTGGTGCTGCCCCCTTCGACGCGAATCACTTGAGCGGTGTATTTTATCCAGCTTTCGTTTTGGAAAGGTAATCTGATGGACAGGGAAATCTTTGCGCCTAAATCAACTTTGTGACTCAGATAAAAAAAAGCGCCCGATGAACTGAGGTTTCTGATGACGCCGGTTTCTTGAAATGGCTCGCCAAAGTTGTCCTTACCCTCAACTTCGATTTGCCAATGCAGACTATGCCTGGTGGAAATTCTTCTATCAAACACGTTACCCTCTCTACTCAACACGATTTTCGAGTCAATTCCCGCGACTCTTTACTTATTCTTGCAGGTCAGATTGTGAGGCTTATCTTGAACCTATGAATAATAAATAGAAAATTCCCCCAAACTTCCTTGATGCTTGAATAAATTCGTAAATTTGCGGTTACGCCTTCAATAACGACTTTTACCCTCAACGGTCTAAATTCCCCAGCCGCCGCTTAGATGAATGTTGCTGCCGGTGACATAACGCGCCTCTTCGGAAAGCAGATAAAGCGCAGCGTTCACGCAATCTTCTACGCTGCCGAGGTAACCGGCGGGAATGTTTTTTAGCATCTTCTGCAACTCTTCAGCCGGAGCGCTCCCTGAATCAATGAAACCCGGCGAGATGGCATTGACGGTGATATTGTGCGGCGCAAGCAGTTTCGCCAGGGTGCGTGTCAAAATCAACACCCCGGATTTCGCGATGTAATGCGCTGTGACGAAAGGTTGCGCTTCCTGTTTATCGGCATTCACCATACTGAAATTGATAATGCGCCCCCACCGGCGTTCTTTCATTCCCGAAACGGCGGCGCGACTCACATAAAAAACCGAATTCAGATTGGCGTCAATCATGTCGTTCCAACCTTCGACGGTCTCTTCCAATAAATTAATGCGATGGTAAGGGCCTGCGCCGTTGATGACCGCGTCAATACGCCCGAATTCCGATTCGACTTTGCGAACCAGGGCTTCGGCCTGGCCGGCATCCGCCACATCAGCGCGTTCAGAGATCGCGCCGACGCCTTTTGCGCGCAAGGCGTCGTTAAGCGATGCGGCTTCACTTTCACTGGTTAGATAGCAGGTGGCGATTGACCAACCGCGTTCAGCAAGCGCCAAGGCAATGGCACGCCCGATGCCGCGCGCGCCACCGGTGATTAATGCGACTCTGTCATTCATCTTCATCACTCCTGGGATTTAGGATTTGGGATTTAGAGCTTGAGAATTAGGAATTAAGCTTTAAGGGTTTGCCATTAAGATTCGAGAATTTTCCCAGCGCCTGAAATCTAAAACCCGAAACCTAAAACCTAACTCCTAACCTCTAAATCCGGTAATGGGTTAGATTGAAAATAGGGGGATGAAAATATTTATCGGTTAAAGAACGGCGGTCTGTTGACAGGGACAAGGTTACCTTCTGATTAGGCGGAAAAGACGGATTGCGGGTTATCCGCCTAATCCGAAGATAACTTTTTACTTGTCCAGCGATCACTGTTTACTGGTCGTTAGGCGGGACTTTACTTGTTTAGCGTCAACCGCTGGCCAACCTCTTTCATCCTGACCCGCTACTCTAAATCCTAAATCCTATTTCCTATCTTCTGTTCCCTGTAATCTGTAAATTGCCGTGTGTCGAACGTGTTGAACGATGCGCTCTTCATTCGCGATAAAGAGTAAGTCCAGGACAACAAACTCATGCCCTTTGCGCTCGAAACAGTCGCCGATGCGGCCGCGCACAGAGAGCCTTTCGCCATCGCCTACCGTGCTACGGTTTACCAGTTCACTGCCCGTGTGAATCCAGGGACTGGCTTTGAAATTGCGCACGAAGATTTGATTGGCCAGCGACAGCAAATATCCCGGATGCACAACTGCGCCGGCGCCAAAATAATTGGGCAAACGCTCATCAATCTTTTTCAGGTAATCGCTGGCATGCTGGCGCAAATCAAGCTTTTCACTGAGCGAGCCAAGCGCCGCGCCCACGGTAAAATTTTCGCGCCGGGCTTCAGCCCGCGCCTCCATTTCAGGCAAAGCTCTTTCCGGGTAAGCGGCAATTTCCGCCTGGCTCGTCGCCTCAAGTGTCGCCCTGGCGACGGCGCAAACTTCACCATCCTCGCGTTCGGCTTGAAGGGAAATCGCTTTCGCTTCGCTGCTTGGCTCTACTTGGGCGCGCACGATGACGGTTTCGCCTTCGTAAAACGGCTTGATGAATTTGACCTGCATCGCGCCCTGTTCGAGCCACACATCACCAAAGGCCTTGACCAATGGCACAGTCATATACGCATAAACCGTCACCCCCGGCACCAAGCCGCCGCGAAACCCGTAACGCGCAGCTACGCGGTTGTCGTGAATTTTATTTTCAGAATCCTGCGCATGGTTTTGCGCTTGAATGCGATAATGCTTCAATTGTTCCATAGCAAATATTCTATTTGTCCTTTTCAGCTTCCTTCTCGGCCTGCTTGAGCCACTTCTTGTATTGCGGCAAGAGCGCGAGCCCCTTGAGGTCCGTTTCTTCGCCGATGCTGTAGCGATATTCTTCGTCGAGTTCGATGGCGCGTTTAAGAGCAGCCATCGCTTCGCTTTTGCGGCTGAGTCGGGCGAGCGCGCAAGCGCGATGATAATGCGCCTCGGCATTTTCCGCATCAAGTTTGATAGCCGTATCAGCCGCCGCGATAGTAGCCGTCCAGTTTTTCAATTGCCGATAAGCTTCGGCCATCAGCAGATAGGCGTCGGTATGCTTCGCATCAATCTCCAGCGCCTTTTTCAATACCGGCAACGCTTCGCTGGCGCGATTATCTTGCAGGCGAATGCGAGCCAGATAAATATTCGCGGCATAACTTTTCGCCAGCCGTTCGGGCTGGGCGGCGGCCAATCCTTCAGCCGCCTCGCTGCGCCCATTCGCTTCATAGAAACGCATGAAAATATCGGCAAATAAATCTTCATCCGGCTCGGCATATTTCGAGCCTTTATCCAAAACCTCCATCGCTTCTTTGTAGCGTTTCAATAAAGCCAAAAACTCGGCTAAATCGGTATGGGCGCTCGGATTTTCAGCATCACGTTCAATGACCGCCCGATATTCGACAATCGCCCGGTCAAAATTTTCCTGACCTCTGAATAACCCGGCCAGACGTTCATGCGGGCGCGCGTCTTCGGGATAGAGTTCGGCGTAGCGCTCATACAGTTTGATGGCTTTATCCTTCTCCTCTTTTCGATAAAAGTCAGCCAGTTCCAATAACGCCGCGGCTCGCGGAGAGGTCTCGTTGCATAAAGCTTCCAGCAAGTTAATCGCTTCGGTTTGCCTGGACAGCGCGGCGGCGCGTTTTTTCTCCGCCTCCTGGTTATCGCTGAGACTGAGCAGGGCAGCTTTGTTCGCCGCGCGCATTAACGCTTTGGCTTTGATGAGACGGAAGGCTGAGTTTTGCGGCTCGTCTTTTAACACCTGTTCGGCGATTTCCAGGGCAATATTTTCATCCTGTTGTAAAGCCAGCAAGGCCCGCGTCTTTGCCGACAAATGCGCGTTTTGATAAAGCTTCCCCTGGCGTTCGGCTAAAATCTTCTGCACGGTCGGACGCAAGGTATTGCCGACAATCGAAAAATCCAAATCGCGGTCAATAATCTCTGTCACAAACCATGCCTGATTTTTGCGCGCCATTTTAATTGTGAATACTGAATTGCCCTTGGTTTCGAAAACCATCACTTCGGCGCGCTCTCCCTGTTCTCTGGCTTTCAAGACGCGCAAGGCGCTGTAACGCAAACCGGCCGCGCTGAATTCGCCCGATTGGCTGTCGAATAATTTGCTCACCGCCGTCGCAAATTGTTCGCGCTCCGGTTCGTTCATGGTCGCCCAGGCTCCCGCGCCAATATGCGTATCGGCTAACATTTCCGCATCGAAAGCCACAGCCAGCGCCTCATTGCTATTTAACAGAAGGTCATGACTGATGGATTGAGCCAGCCGAGTTGCGTCGCGTTGAAAATCGGGCACGGCCCGCAATGCCTCAAGAATTTCAAGTTGCATCAGGTTCAAGGCCGCATAGCTTAACAACTCGCCGCTCCCGTCGCGTATGTGTGTGGCATCCACATAATGGGTTCCCCAGGTGGGGTCTAGTTCCACCCACTCGCCAACATAAACCTCAACCCAGGCGTGTCCGCCAAAGGTGCCGCCACTATGCGCAAGCCCTGTAACGATGCGCGCAGGCAGTCCCAGCGAACGCGCCATGGCAATGTATAATTCACTGAATTCAAGACAGTCAGCTTCCAGCGTCGCCAGCGTTTGCGCCGCGTCAGCAACATCAACGCGCTTCCACTTTAAATTCTGATGTGTCCAATCCGAAAGCTTGCGCGCCACGCTCCAACCTTCGCGGTCTGCGCCGACAATCTCTTTGGCTTTGGCCATGACGTTGGCATCGTCGGAACGAATCTCGCGCGTCGGCTGCAAGTAATCCGCGAACCGGGTGTCGGTGATGGGCAATTGAACTTTTTCTTTCGGCTCGGCGCGACGCGGATTGACGGTTAAAATCAAGGTCTCGTCAGACTGTTTTTCAACCGCTTGTGACTTCATTGCCAGAATCTCTTTGATATGTTCCAGAGCATCTTTGTTGGCGGCTTTAATTCTCAGTTTCAACTTATCAAGCTGCTGTTGATTGACTAGGGGAATACCTTGAGCCTCAAGCTCTGCAAAGGCGAGTTGAAAATCTTTGGTTTTTTCTGCGAGTTCGGCGACGGAATAGCGCCCTTCA
>JBIOWC010000296.1:0-4330 GCA_044868105.1 Blastocatellia bacterium | reverse complement strand
AATGTTGTCCGCAACCCTGCAACAGGGAAACCGCCTGTTGCCCCTACGTCTTCCCCTGACCCGTGGCGGTTGCAGATGAGCCGATGGATGGCTGCGGGAATGCCCTGGTTGACCCTTGCCTGGTTAGTGGGCGTGGCGCTTTTTTCCCTGCGACTATTGGGCGGCTATGTGGTGATGCGAAGAGTGCGATGGCAAGCGACGCGCCCGCTTGCGCCGTACTGGCAAATCCGGTTTCACAGGCTCTGTTCTCAACTCGACATATCGCATTCCGTTAGATTGCTGGAATCCGCCGTCGTCCGAGTGCCAACGGCTGTGGGTTGGCTTCGTCCGGTGATTTTGTTACCCGTCAGTACGCTGGCAGGACTCACGCCGCAACAACTGGAAGCCATTCTCGCGCACGAACTGGCGCACCTTCGCCGATATGATTATCTGGTCAATCTCTTGCAGCGCGTCATTGAGACTTTACTTTTCTATCATCCGGCAGTCTGGTGGGTATCGCGTCAGATGAGCATTGAGCGCGAACATTGTTGCGATGATAGAGCTGTCGAAGTTTGCCGGGACGCGGTGGTTTATGCGCGAGCGTTAGCGCAACTGGAAGCCCTTCGCGCCGCCGAGCCGAAACTGGCGCTTGCCGCAACCGGCGGTTCGCTCCTCAGTCGTATTCATCGCCTGGTGGGCATCGCAGAACCGGGAGCGCATCAAATGAAAGGCTCGCTGGCCGGCGCCGCCGGATTACTGACCATCATCATCATCGCGGCAAACGCCCATCACTCATTTACCCCGAACTTTAATTATCAATTGCCGAGTATCAAAAAAACTGAAGCGGTTCACCCGGCTATTGCTGAGCCAGATCAATCCCCAGCGCCTGACCTTCGCGATGTTCAAACGCTCGTTGCGCGCTTAAACCATGAAGATGTTTTTGTACGCGTCGAAGCCATCTCGGCGCTCGGCAAACTGGGTGACCAACGCGCCGTCGAGCCTTTAATCGCTTTGTTGAAAGCTGAACAGGTTCAGATTCGTAAAAACGCGGCGCACGCTTTAGGTTTGATTGGTGACGCACGGGCCATCGAACCCTTGCAAGAAACCTTGGCAGACGAAAATTTTTCCGTGCGGCAGACGGCAAGCAAAGCCCTGGCGCAATTAAACGCAAACTAACCTCAGACACCGGCAGTCAGCGCACAACCCATCAAATGATTAACCTCCAACTGCGATGTGCGGTTTGCGGCGCGGTGTCTGCTCATTAAGGAAGGAGTCGCTGATGAACAAGCGTCTGGTTTCGATAAGTTTATTTACGTTGCTTTATGCAGCAATTGTTGCTCCGACTAGGGAATCGCAACAGTCACGCAACGAAGACTTTCTCAACACCCTGTCACAGGCGAGAGCAAAGATGAGTAGCCAGTCGTGGCGCGAAGCCGCAACGCTTTGGGAAAAGGTCGTACAGGCAAACCCGGTGACCGGCGAGTTCTGGTATCAACTCGCTGAAGCGCGATACCGAGGTCACGATTATCGCCAGGCAATTCCGGCCTATGAAAAAGCCTTGCGACTCGGCGTCGGTTATCCGGCAAGCCGCATCCGTGACCTGGCGCGTTGCTACGCCCTGCTTGGCGAAAAGGAACAGGCGCTCAACTTATTGGAACAGGCTTTGAGCTTAGGTTATCGTCGCCTGGAGTTGATTAAAAACGACCCGGCGTTTCAGGCTTTGCGCTCAGCGCCGCGTTTTCAAACGCTCGTCGCCACCCGGGATACAACCCAGCTCGGGCGCGTCGAAGGGTGGCGCTACGATTTGCAATTGTTGGCGCGTGAAGTCAAACGGTTGCGATACCAACCCTTTCTTAATATTTCCGAAGCCGATTTCGACTCGACAATCAGAAAGATTCAAGACTCGATGCCGCGCTTGACCGATATGCAAATCATCATCGAGATGATGAAGTTGCTTGCCAAAGTGCGGGACGGGCATACGATGATATATGCGATGTTTGAACGCCCGGAGTTTCGCCGCAACCTGCCCATTGACCTGAGCTTTTTTGAAGAAGGTTTATTCATCACCGCTGCGGATAAGCGGTTTGAAGATTTGCTCGGCGCACAGGTCTTGAAGTTTGGTGAGCGCTCGGTTGAAGAGGTCACGCGCGCCCTTGAGCCGATAATTAATCGTGACAACGAGCAGGCGGTGAAAGTGATGGGACCGATGCGCATGCGCAATTTACCCATCCTGCACGGGCTCGGTCTGATTCCTGACCCCGGCAACATTGCGCTGACCATTGTTGACCAGCAAGGCAAAACCCGCCGCGTGAGCTTAACGGCTGATTGTGAAATTCCGAGTCGTAGACTGTGGGACGGATTGCCCGAAGGCTGGAAAAGTTTTCCTCAAACTCTCGGCGGCAACCTGCCGCTCTATTTGAAGAATTGCTACGCCGATTATTGGTTCGAGCACTTAGCCGAAGCCCGGACGGTCTATTTTCAATTCAACCATGTCCGTAACAACGAACAAGAACCGCTGGCGGAGTTCTGTGACCGGCTATTCAAATTTATCAATGAACACCCTGTCGAAAAGTTAGTCGTTGATATGCGCTGGAATAACGGTGGCGATACGACGATTGTGCAGCCCTTGATTCACGGGCTCATTCGTTGCGACAAGATCAATCAACGGGGCAAGCTGTTTGTCATCATCGGACGGCGGACTTTTTCCGCCGCGCAGAATACCGCGACCTATATTGAACGTCATACTCGCGCCATTTTCATCGGCGAGCCGACCGGTTCAAGCCCCAACTTCATCGGTGAAGATAACGCCTTTGAATTGCCTTACAGCAAATTGATGGTGAGCATATCCGATTTGTACTGGCAGAGTTCTATGCCGGATGATCACCGCACCTGGATTGCGCCCTTGCTTTACCGGCCGCCAACCTTTGCCGCCTATCGCTTAAACCGCGACTCGGCGATGGAAGCGATTCTGGCTTTCGAAAATTGACAAGCAAATCCTCATTGCCTGGCTTCTGCTGAAGGGTTGAAAGTCTTAGCTCTTGAAATTCGTGTAGGGACGGGCTTCGGTGTCCGCTTCAGTTGATGAGTGACTCTCAAAAAATCTTGCGACATCGGTATCGGAACGCAACCAAAATATCTTTTTGTCAGCGGCATGCTCTTGAAGCAATTTAATAACTTTGGGGCGCGTCCGCTTCCGGTAATTCCATACCCAGGCAATGAATTCAAAACTGAACCGCTCCGGGCAGCCTGCTGCCATATCCGGTCGCCGCTGGTTTCGGTACTGCACCAGGCGCTTAAAAATCCGCCACAAACAGAGCCTCGGCGCAAGATCCAAAAATACGATGGTGTCGCAAGCCTGCATACGTAGCTCAAGGGTGCCCGAATAATTTCCATCCATAATCCAGGCGTTGCGCGTCAATAACTCTTCAACCAGTTGCTTCCACTCAGGCTTGGGCATCTCAACCCAGCCCGCCTGCCAGTACAGCGAATCGAGATGGATAACTTCTAGATCGAGGATTTTGCTTAATCGTCTGGCGAAGGTTGATTTGCCGGCGCCGCCGGAACCAATGACCAAAATCTTTTTCATCATTTCACTAGGGCCATTGCTTTGCAGCTTTTTGAAAATGAGGCGAAGCAAATGAGGCCTCACCCACAAGGTTAACGCCGCGATTCAAAGCCAACGAAGACCGGTTCGGGCGCCAGTTCAACTGCGAAGGTATCGAGCACGCGAGCTTTGACGAGGTTGCAGAGTTCGACAACTTCACGGGCGGTGCCGCCGCCGCGATTGATAATGGCGAGCGCATGCTTGGTTGAAGTGCCGACGTTGCCGTAAATGAAGCCGCGTTGAATGCCGGCGCGTTCAATTAACCAGGCGGCGGAAAGTTTCACCTGACCCTGGGGAGCAGGAAATTGCGGCAGGGTTTCACCGGCGCGTAAAAATTTTCCGGCGTGTTGGCGGATTTCTTCAAGCGCTTCCTGGGTGACGACCGGATTGACAAAGAATGAGCCAACGCTACGCGAATCGGGGTCACCCGACAGCACCATGGCTTTGCGTTTGCGAATTTCATAAACCGAAAGACTGACATCGGCAAGGCTCGGTTCGTTGCTCGTATTTTCATCGAGGAATTTTTTTAACTCCGCATAGCGAATCTGCGGTTTGCCGTTTAGCCGCAATTTATAGGTGACGTTCGTAACGATGAAACGATTGCGGTCGCGGTGTTTGAAGCGACTTGAACGATAGCCGAATTCGCACTGGCTTGCGGGGATTTCAACGAGCCGGCTGGATTGCAAATCGAAGGCTTCGACCGCCACAATCGTTTCGCTGACCTCCTGTCCGTAAGCGCCGACGTTT
>JBIOWC010000295.1:0-6359 GCA_044868105.1 Blastocatellia bacterium | reverse complement strand
GCATCGTAACCTGCATCATTCTGGAATCTGATCTGCCGTACGTTGGTGTCCGCAACATTACCGATAGAATTATCGCAGTTTGACACAACCGGATTGAAGGTAGTTCCCTCTAGCCTGTAGCACAGTTCGCCGCTAAAAGAGGAGGCTACGGTAGTAGGTGAAAAATCTTTATAAACGTCGTTTAACTTAGCATCTACGGCAATATCAATATACGTAAATTTAATCTCAATGGGTTTTGCCGATGTACTGTGCGGGATTTCAAGCGTCTCAGCTTGCAGAACGTTGAGAAGCCCGGTTTCAACTTTCTTCGCGACGTCATTACCGGAAGCGTCTCTATCGTAATAGGTAACCTTCATCAGCGCCCTAAATCCTCCGTTATTCATTAATTTTATCTTCCGGCTTGGTGGCGGGTCGCCTGGGAGTGCCGCGATTTCTATCCGTGGTGAAGCCGAACCTTCTCTAATCCAATAGAAGCCAATATTCCAATCAATTCTCTTACCGTCGGCGGAAACGGTTCCCGTCAGCCCGTCTGAAGTCGTAAAGCTATTGCCATTGATCACGGCGGTTGATTTACTGCCATAGCCATTATTAATGGAAAGTTTAGGACCGCTTTGGGCGACTTTAGCTGGTTTGTCATATTTTTCGCCCTTGTCGTTATACATCGTCCAACTTCCTTCGAGGTTGGGGGATTGTGCAAACGCCGAAAAGTTCAGCAAGAGTAACCACAAAAATGCGCTTATGGCAGAGATTGCTTTCCTGTTTTTTTGTTCGAGTTTCATAAACTTAGTTCCTCCGGTGTGAGATGGTTACGCACGTGCTTAGGTGCAACAGTGGATTACTGACAAGGCCCGCCCTTGGCATCGAAAATCGTACCCCACGATTTGAAACAGACATTGCCGTTAAAGGCTTCGGGGACGGTGGTCTCCAGGACTTTGCCTTTGACCGTCCCGATGCCCTCAATGACCACGCTAATCGGCATGCCTTTGGCGGTGTTACGAGGAATCTCCAGCGGCCTTGAGAACCCAAGTGAAATATCCGGTGTGGAGAGAGATTTCGCCATCGGCACTGGCGTTCCGCCTATCGTTTCCGTCATAAAATATATAACCGTCATCTTGGCGATATATCCCGCCTGATTGTTGAATGTGATAGACCGCGAACCCGGTGTTGTGGGGCCGCCTGTGATGTGGTTGGTGATCGCCTTATCCGCAGCATTAGCCCCGTTAACGACGCCTGTCGCGATGGTTGCACTGGTATTGACGAGCCATTCACCTGCCGGGTCTTTGGGAATGGTTGAGGCAATCTGATGGCGCGCATCATTGAGTTCATTTACAAAGCGCAACGCATCGCCAATCTGCACCTGATTGACCTGAATAAACGTCGGGAAACGAGTTACTCGCCTGGCAATCCACTCGGCCTTTCGCTTATTTAGCTCATTGTAATCATTGTAGTACTTGGAAGTAACAGCGTCGGTGAAAGCTTCTTCAAAACTTCCTAAAGTCAAAAACTTATCTTCCTCACCGACAGCAGTGCTGTATTCATTTTTACTCCCTTTTATCTGAGGAGTAATGTAGCCTTTCCACGCAATATACCCTTTTTTATTGGCGAAGTTGCTGCCTGTCAGATCTATGCCATCAGCCGCCAGAATGATCAGCCTGTGATTATTGCCAATCAACTCTGGCTTCGATGGCCAATCCGTTCGATCATCGGGTTTGACATACGTGCGAGTTCTTAATCCCGCGAGCGTAACTTCGTTGTCAAATTGCGCTACTGTCGCGCTATTGTTTTCGGGCATGATAAAAACAATTTCATTGGGATGCGCGACCAGCCAATTGTCAATTTCCTGCAAGATTTTGCTGAAGCGGGTATAGGGGGCACCAGCCGACCAATTCGGCAGACGCGCTTTGCTCTTCATACCTTTATCTTGTGCCCGTTTCAGCTCAATCGAACTGTTGCTATGCGGGGCTTCACCGCAATGGCAGATATAAACTCCCGCCGGTTCTTGGTTATCGGGATTGTCATAGACAATATCAATTTCAAGCATCCTGACTCCGCCATTCAATTGTGTGGTCACATCATATCTTTGCGAGTTTTGCAGGTTGTAGCCGTAAGCATAGCTCGATATCGCATTGTGGGTTGCCAGATAGGTGTATTGGTTTATCGGCTTCTCGCCTTGCGCCGGCGCGCCAATTGGAGCTACTAAGTAGCACTGCTTCAAAACATTCGGCACCGGGTCTTTGCCAAAGCCGGCAACCCCACAGGCAATCCCATTGGTCGCAGTCATCTCTGCCCAAATCCCGTTCGCTCCGTACCTCACGGTCCTTGTACCGGTAAATTGACAGCGTTGACCTTCTTTGGCACATAACTCGTAATTTGCCGGTACCTGGGCGTTGCTACTCGCCTGAACCAAGAGTAAAACAAGCAACGGAAGTACCAATTTGAAAATGTTGGCGAGGATTTTTTTTGCGTCTATTTTTCTCATAGTTTTTTCTCCAGAATGAAAACCTTTGTTGGTTTTCTAATTTTCCAACTCATTGACCAGAAGGGCTTCCAGTTCACACAAGTTGTCTTTCAAGACAAAGCCACTCGCACCTGCTAGTAAGGCTTCCGAGCGAATCGCTTCATCATCAAAAGCCGTGACCATACAGATATTTGCTTCGGGAAATTCACGGATAATTTCACGGATTGCCCTGATGCCGTCGGTTTTCGGCATTTGCCAATCCATCAAAACCCAATCGGGCAAATGTTTCCGATAAAGCGCCAAAGCCTCGCCGCCGTCGGTGCACTCAAAGATTTCATCAACCTCGACGGGCAGATAATCGCACACGACTTCACGGACTTTTTCGTTATCATCAACAATTAAAACTTTCATTTGCTCCATAAAATAAATTTCAATTAGGCATAGAGAATATGCGGTGAACCCTGGTGCGGGAATTCGCAGTTCCACGTATTTCGCCTACGTGGACACACGTATTTTGCTATTGGATTTTAAATTTTGAATTGGACTTTTAGAGCAATTGCGATTTGTGCTGGAGGGCGAATTTCAACAATGAATGACTGCCGTGAAGGTTGAGTTTCTCACAGATATTTGAGCGGTGTTTTTCGACCGTGCGCGGGCTGATGAAAAGCTGTTCGCCGATTTCTCTGCTGGTCAAATTTTCGGCGATGAGCCTCAACACCCGGCGTTCGGTTTGAGTCAGGTCATTGATTGATGGCTGCTTTTCGGTGAGTTGAAGTGCTCGACGACTGCGGTTGATGAGAAACGAAGTCAGGGCGTGGCTGGCGTAATGCTGGCTTGCGGCAACTGTTTTGATGCATTCAACGATGTCGGCAAGGGCACTGTCTTTTAAGACAAAACCTTTGGCGCCGAGGTCAATCGCCTCGTTAAATAAATCTTCGTCGCGGTGCATGGTCAGAAAGATAATTTCGGTCGGAAACCGCTTGTCGCGAATCGCACGGGCCACCTCAAAGCCATTCATTATTGGCATATCAACATCCAGAATGGTTACCATTGGTGTGAGTTTTACGATCGCTTCGAGGGCTTGCTGACCGTTACCAACCTCAGCCAGAACCATAAAGTTACGCTCTTCTTCAATGGTTTCCCGCAAACCTCTTCGCACAATCGGGTGGTCGTCGGCGATGATGATGGTAATTTCGTTGTTCATAGCTTTGTATCAAGAAGACGGATGTCGATTTGGATGGTTGTGCCTTTTCCGATTTTCGATTGAATCGAAAATTCACCGTTTAACAACTGCGCTCTTTCCCGCAAACCAATCAATCCGAATCCGCCGCTTTTCGATTTGACCTGTTCGATTTCAAAACCTTTCCCATTATCTTCAACGGTAATCATAACCCGGCTTTCGCTGCGTTTGATTTTCACGCTCGCGGTTGAGGCGTTGGCGTGTTTGATAATGTTATTCAAGGATTCCTGAATGATTCGATAAAGGCTGATTTCTTCGCTTTCATTGAAAAGATTATCAATCGGGGCGACCTCGCATTCGACCTCAACGACGCCCGACATTTTTTTGCACATCGAGATCAAAGCCTTCGTCATGCCCAACCGGTCAAGCAGTTGCGGGCGCAGATTATTGGTTATTTCTCGCACTTCATCAAGCGCTTGAGTTGCCGATTCGGAAATATTGTCGAGTTCTTTGGCCACCCGCGCTTTATCATCACCCTTTTTGATGCCGAGCATTGCGCGGTTTTTGATGACCACCAAACTTTGCCCCAACCCGTCGTGCAATTCGGCGGCGATGCGTTTTCTTTCGGCTTCCTGCGATTCGATCAACTGCCGCGAAAATACGGTTTTGGCCTCGGCAATGGCTCGCAGACGCGAGACGCGAGTGTGAAAAAGCCACCAGGCTAATCCGCCTAACGCCAACGTCAGCACCCCGATAAACCACCAGGTTTGATAGAAAAATGGGTGAACAATGATCTTAATCGTTGTGCCCTCATCGTTCCAGATACCATAGGCATTGGCGGCTTTTAGTCGGAAAGTGTAGGTTCCGGCGGGAAGATAGGAATAATCCACAGTGCGCTTGGTTCCAGCGTCAATCCAGTTTTCCTCTAGCCCTTCGAGTTTGAAGCGAAATTTTATCTGCTCCGATTTAATCAGGCTTAGACCGGTGTATTCAATAGCGATGTTTGATTGACCGGGTTGCAACTCGATGGCCGATTGCGAGGCTTGCAAATTAACCGGTTTTCGATCAATCGAAATGCTTTCGATGACGACCGGCGGCGGCGGCGGATTAACCATTTCGGCTTCGGGGTCAACCATGGCGACGCCGCCCATGGTCGCAAACCAGAACTTGCCGTCTTTGGCTTTAATGCCGGCGGGAAGCCGGCCGCCATTGCACTCGGAGTTGAGCATTCCATCTTTTTCGTCAAAAGAAATGCTGTTGAGTTTAGGGATTTTGCCCTCGGCAAAATCATTCAATTCCTGACGGCTGACCCGATGAATGCCGCGATTGCTCGACATCCAGAAATTGCCGCGCCGGTCTTCGAGAATGGCAAAAACGCCATTGTTGAACAGGCCGTCTTCGACGCGATAATTGAAAAACTTACCGTCCTTGTATCGCACCAGACCGTCACCATAAGTTCCGAACCACAACACGCCGTCCGCGTCTTCGTAAATAACCCGGACAAATCCTTTTGGACTATCAACCTCAGCGTTGTAATTGATAAAGTTGCCGTCTGTAAACTGCGACAAGCCGTCATAGGTTCCTAACCAGAGATTGCCGCTGCGGTCAAAGTGCAGGGTGATGATTTTGTCATTTTGCAAGCCGTCTCGAACGGTGTAATGGGCGATTTCCCGGTCGTCTCGGTATTTGAATAAGCCTTCTTCGGTGGCAATCCAAATGTTGCCTTCCCGGTCGGAAGTAAAGTCTGTGGCGCCGGTTGGCAGGTCATTTTTACCGATTCGTTTGACCGACGAAGGTTCTTCAAAGCGCCCGAATCCGCCTTCGCCCTGATAGCCGAGCCACACCCGCGCCCGGGTATCTTCCCACAAACCGCGCATATAAAGCGGAAATTTATCGGAGTATTTCAGTCCCAAACTGGTGATTTTCCCGTTGGCATAACGATTCACGCCCTGAACTGTGCCAATGAAAATATCTCCTTTGCTGGTTTGCAGCAACGGATAAACTTCATTACTGACCAGACCGTCTTTGACCGATAAAGCCGTGATAAGTTGTTGTCGTACACGCATCAATCCGGCCACGGTAGCCAGCCAAAAATTACCTTCGCGGTCGGTGAGGCTAGAGGTTACACTGACTGGTCTGCCCAACTTATACGAAGTGAATTGTCCGTCCTTGAATTTCACAAATTGCCCAACCGATTTCTGCGCCGTGTTATTAGACCCGAAAACGAACCACAGGCTGCCTTCCGCATCCTCGAACATCGCCTGCGGAAACAATTCGTGCAAAGCCGGAATTTCTTTTTTTGTAAAGACCGTCACCCGTCCATTGGCCAGGCGATAAAGGTGGTCTTCGATAGCAATCCATAAAGCCTCTTGTTGATCTTCGTAATGTCGTAAATTAAAAAAATAATTCAAATCTTCAAGCGGCAAACCGAGAGGGTATTTGGTCATTTGACCGTCTCTATGCCGCGAAATTTCGTCGGCTCGAAATACCCACTTGGCGCCTGATTTTTTGGAATAAGCCTGCCTGACCTGCTTCTCTTTTTGGTCGGCAGACGGAACCAACCTGCCGTCCTGCAAATAATACAACCCGTCATTGGTTTCGATAACGGCATCACCATTTGCATCTGCAACAATGACGGTACGCCCACTCAAGGTTTCGGGTATCTGATACGAAGTAAAGGTGCCGTTGCGATAAATCGTCACCACGCCATTTTCGGTCGCC
>JBIOWC010000294.1:0-8186 GCA_044868105.1 Blastocatellia bacterium | reverse complement strand
TCCGGCAATCGCTAAAATGACAATAAGGAATGGCGAGAGCGATAGAATGGTGTAATAAGCAAGTGAGGCGGCTAGCCTTGAAGCTTTGTCTTCACTCCAATCCGCATAAGTGGCTTTAAATAGGTCAATGATGGCTTTCATTCCACCGTTCTCCGCAGAAGAATTGAGATGCCACAATTGATGTGGCAGGAGCGGGGGAGCTTTTTCAAGTAGGAAATCAGTAT
Source organism: Blastocatellia bacterium (assembly GCA_044868105.1). Lineage (GTDB taxonomy): Bacteria > Acidobacteriota > Blastocatellia > UBA7656 > UBA7656 > JBFMDH01. Next base: position 7,962 of record JBIOWC010000294.1, on the reverse strand, counting down.
ACCATCAGGAATAAAAGTGAAGCTTGGGTGGGAAATATTATGAAAGTTTCATAAGCCAGTACCAAGAAGTAGCCTTATAAACCCTTAAAGCTTGGTTCCGAAAACTGTGATGACGGATGTGAACTTAATCTGATTTAATCAGCGCGATGAATTTCGACATCCGTGTTGTAATCCGGGATACCGCATTCGGAATCTGTGATGCCGCGTTCGAGCAAAATATTGCCTTCGGGCCAATGCGTCTGCACATTGCCTTCGGCAATTTCCACGATACGACAACGTCCACGCAACTCGCCGACGCGACTTTTAACAATGATGGGCTCGCCGTCTAAGAGGTTTAGGCGTTCGGCATCGGCCTGGCTCATTAACACATCATCGCGGTGCGCCCCATTTAACGGGTCATAGTTTTTATGCACGATACTATTGAATTGTTTGCCGCGTCTGGTGGAGAGCTTTAACTTGTGATCGCGGTTTTTTGCTTCAATTTGAATGGCATAAAAATTCGCTTTGCCATTTTCGGTTTTGAAATGTGGAACGGTGTGTCCTTGCCCGTCACTCTTTTCGCACAAGCGTTCGCCACCCCATTGCACCATATCGCCTTGTTTTTTGAGGTGCTGAATGCCGTCGTAATCGGGAACCGCAACCGCAATTTCGTTGCGGATAGATTGGGCGTCTTCAAAATGTATGAGGGGCGCTAATTCAGGGCGCGCGCGTTCAGCAATCAGCATCGGAATTTCCCATTCGGGTTTAGCTTCACCGATGCGACGACCCTTGATTTCCGGGCTGAAATAGATACGGCGCTCGGTCGAGGTTTCCGTACCTCCGCCGCGTTGTTCGTAACGAGTTTCGGCCGGTAACAAGACGACCATGTCCATCGGCTCAACCATCATTTGTGGCGATAATACAATGTCCTGATGGACGCGCACAGGAATTCTTTCGACCGCTTCGCGCACATAATCGGGGTCGGGCAAGGTCTCAAGAAAGTTGCCCCCGATTTGATAAAAGAAATCCAACTCGCCGGCGTGCGCCGCGTCAATCATCTCAACACAATTCATCCCCTTCCAGGCCGGAACCTCAAAACGCCAGAGCTTGGAAAACTTCTCTGCGCCTGCTTCATCAACCCCTGTGCCGCCGGGGAAAAGATTGGGAACGGCGCCGACTTCCGCTCCGCCTTGTACGCCCGAATGTCCGCGAATTGGCACCAAGCCGCAATTTGGGCGACCGATAAAACCTCGCGCCAGAGCCAGATTGGCAATCGCCCGGACGTTGCTGACGCCATTGGCGTGTTGGGTGATGCCCATTGACCAGACAAAGATTGCCGATTTCGCCTGTGCTAACATTTGCGCAAACTTGAGCATTGTTTCCCGCGTTGCGCCCGACTCTTTTTCCAGTAACTCCCAGGAACTGGCTCCCAGAGCCGTTTTTAAGTCATCAAAGCCCTCCGTATATTGATTGATGAAATCTCGATCCGCCCAATTGTTTTCGATAAGGTGTTTGAGAACGCCCGCGATAAAGGCCTGGTCGCCGCCCGTATGAACCTGGAAAAACTCATCCGCGATTTTTGTTCCAAAGAGCGCGCTTTCCGGCACCGAAGGAACCCAATAATGTTCGAGCCCCGGTTCGCGGTAAGGGTTGATGACGACGACGCGCGTGCCATTTTTCTTGGCGTAATAAATATATTTCGTGGTTACGGGTTGATTGTTCGGCGTGTTGCTGCCAAAGAAAATCAAAAGGTCTGTGCCCAGCCAGTCCTTGTATGAACAGGTAGAAGCACCCGCGCCGATTGATTTTTTAAGCCCCACGGTCGAAGGCGCATGACAGATGCGCGATGAATTATCCACATGGTTAGTGCCCAGAAAGCGCGCCACTTTTTGTGCCGCATAATACGCTTCGTTCGTCAGCCCGCGCGACGTGATATACATCGCTAATCGGCGCGGGTCAGTTTGTCGAATTGGAGAAGCCAGTACGGTTGCCGCTTCGTCCCAACTGAGGCGTGTAAAGCCGGGTTCGCCGCGACGACGAATCATTGGAAAAGGCAAGCGCCCGAGTTCGCGTAACTGTTTGGCGGTCATCTTTGCCAGTTTATCGGCATTTTTCAGATGGATAATATCCAGCGCCGGCATGGTGTTCAAGCGCAGCAAATCCAATCGCACCATGCAAAGGTGAATGCCATCGAGCGTGAAATCATGAATGCCGGTGGTGCCGAGCGCGCAACCATCGCAAACGCCTTGCGTGAGAATGCGAAAGGCGAACGGGAGTTCATCGCGGTTGCGCCACATGACTTTTGCCATTTCGAGATAGTGATTCGGCTTTGTATATCCGATGCCATTGGGAGAAAGGCTCACCCAACTATCGTTGTCCATAATTTTCTTCGGCATAAGTTAAAATAGTAAGTCCAGCGAGACAGGCGAGTCTAGCGGTTCGCTACGCTCACCGCCTGGCAAAATCCTATGATTTAAACGATTGGGCTATTCGGTTTTCGATAATTGAAAAGTAGCTTGAATCAAAGAGTCAGTTTTAATTTCAGTTGGGGCAGATGAGGGTGATAGTACAAATCAGAAATGTCCGTCTTTTCCGCCTAATCCGAAGTTAATCTTTGGTCTTTTGCTGGCGCGCCCTTTACTCTGAAAACGATAGCCAAATGAACCTGCAAATTAGATAAATTTTCCCAAAGATTATCGCCTTCAAGTCATGAAACTTCCATCAATACGCTAGACTCGCCAGACTTTTGACTCGTACAATACGCGAGATGATTTTAGTAATAGATAATTACGATTCATTCACCTATAACCTGGTGCAATACCTTGGCGAAATGGGTTTGGAGGTTCAGGTCTACCGCAATGACGCAATCACTATCGAAGAGATTGCCGCAATGAAACCGGAAAAGATTGTTATTTCGCCGGGACCCGGTACGCCTGACGGCGCTGGCATCACCTTGCGCCTGATTGAAGCGTTTGCCGGAAAAATTCCGATTCTCGGCGTTTGTTTGGGACATCAATCCATCGGGCAAGTGTTCGGCGGTCAAGTGGTGCGCGCGCCTTATTTGATGCACGGCAAAATCTCCGAGATTTGCCATGATAGTCGAACGATATTTCATGGCTTACCTTATCGCTTCAATGCTACGCGCTATCACTCGCTGCTGGTTGATAAAGACAGTGTACCGGATTGTCTGGAAGTTTCGGCGACCACTCCCGATGGTTTAGTGATGGGTTTGAGGCACAAAGAATTTGCCATTGAGGGCGTACAATTTCACCCCGAATCTATCATGACCAATCATGGAAAGCGGTTGCTTGAAAATTTTATCAAGGCGAAATGAGAGGGCGTTAACGTGGTGAAGATGACAGCGCAGGAGATTGAAGAATTTATCGCTTCGCATTTTGCTGGCGACCGAACGAATCTGATTTTTGCAGTAGAACATGTTGAAGAGATGTTCGCGCAAACGCGTTTGCATTTTAAGCCACGTTATTTGCGTCACGGCGGCGTGGTCGCCGGTCCGACATTGATGATGCTTGCCGATACGACGATGTACGTTGTGCTACTGGCGATGATTGGTCCCGTTACCAGTACCTTTACCACAAATTTGAATATTAATTTCTTACGGACGACACCGGCAAAAGATGTGATTGCCAAAGCCCGATTGTTGAAACTTGGTAAGCGCCTGGCGGTTGGCGATGTGACAATTTTTTCCGATGGCGAAATTGAACCTGTCGCGCACGCGACCGTGACCTATTCCATTCCACCGAAATAATAAATTATCAACGTTGACCAACGGTCCCTGGCTTCGGTTTTCTTGAGGTAAGGCTGAAGACCAACGATGAAATTATTTGAGAAAGAGTATTGGCTACCCAACTGACAAAACTTAGAGGCTTACTTTCGGCGGGCGGCATTCTTGACCGTATCGTTGAACGGCGAATCGAGCGCGTCGAACAAGCCAAACTACTCGTTCCGCTCGCGGAACTTGTCGAAGCGTGCGCGACAACCGAAATTTCGCATCGCTCGTTTCGCGAAGCGATAAGCCGCATTGACCGCACCAACATCATTGCCGAAATTAAACGTCAATCCCCTTCAAAGGGGATTATCCGCGAAGACTTCAATCACCTGGAGATTGCGGCGCAATACGCGCAGGCGGGCGCAGCGGCGATGAGCGTCCTTACCGAAGAAGATTTTTTTGGCGGACATCTCAATTTTTTGAACGAGATTCACAGGCATACTGATGTGCCGTTGTTACGTAAGGATTTTATCATTGACGAGTATCAAATATTTGAAGCGAAGCTCGCTGGCGCGAGCGCCATACTGCTGATTACTGCTGTGCTTCAAGATGAGCTTCTCAGGTCGTTTGCCAAATGCGCGGCGGCCTTAGGGCTTGATGCATTGGTCGAGGTCCACACCGAAAAAGAAATGCGCCGAGCCGTGCAAGCCGGCGCAGCGTTGATTGGGGTAAATAATCGCGATTTGACGACTTTCAAGGTTGATTTGAAAACGTCAATTCGCCTCGCACAAGTTGCGCCGCCTGAGGCTATCCTGGTAAGCGAAAGCGGTATCACCACTCGCCAAGATATTGTGCGATTGCAAGCCGCCGGTTATCGTGCATTTTTAATCGGGGAACACTTGATGCGTCAAAAAGATATGAACAAGGCGCTGCAGGAATTGCTCGCCGATTAGATTTCTTTTGCAAAGCAGCCATGGCAATAGTCAAAGTGAAAATTTGCGGGGTGCGAACGAATGATGAAGCCCAGGCCGCGATTGAGTATGGTGCGGATGCCCTCGGTTTCAACTTTTGGGCGAAGAGTCCGCGTTATGTTGAACCGCTTGAAGCGCAGCAGATTATTCGTCGGTTGCCGCCCTTTATCACTTGTGTCGGCGTGTTTGTAAATGAATCGGCAGCACGCATCAATGAGATTGTTGAATTTACGCGAATCCGGGCTGTACAGCTTCACGGTGATGAAGCGCCTGAATTTGCTGACCGACTCGCTTTGCCAACCATCATAAAGGCTTTTCGGGTTGGCGAAGATTTTGACCTCAATTTGATTAAACAATTTCCGGCACAGGCTTTTTTGCTCGATGCGAAAGTGAAAGGCGAATATGGCGGCACGGGCGCGCGGTTTGATTGGCGAATCGCTGTTGCCGCCAAACTGCTGGCGCCGATTATTCTGGCGGGCGGCCTCAATGCCGATAATGTCTCGTTGGCTATTGAACAGGTGCAACCTTACGCGGTTGACGTTTGCAGCGGCGTTGAAGCCGAACCCGGCCGCAAAGATTTAAATAAATTGCGCGAGTTTTTGGCGGTCGTTGAAAAAGCAAACCGTGGGGCTCTGTAATCGAACGGGAAGCTAATCAATCAATAATCGGTGAAGTTGGAAACTGCCCGACTATCAACAGGCGAGCCTCATTGGAAAAGCGCGTCCCCGTAATCAATCTGCGAATAGGTTGTCACCTTCAAATCTGAAATCCCCCTGCCAGGGCCATCAACCGATCAGCCGGTGCTGAAGACGGGCTGGAGAGGATGACAATGTAAGGTCCCTTTTTATAAAGCAAGACTCGTTCGCCTCCGTCTTCGGCTAACATTCCTTCTTCATTGCCAATCTTCACCTCGCGCATTGCCGTTAATCCGATCGTCCAACTGAGTAAGGTCCAGGTGTTGGCGGCTCGGCGCGTGGAGGCGAAATCGCAATTAATAATCGTCCATTCTTTTCGCGCGCTATCCAAGTAGCGCGCCGTCGTCATCCGCTCAGGCAGAATCATTTTCAGTTGCGATAAGGCCTTCTGGGTTTCGGCATCGCTTTTCTTTGCCCCCGATTCGACTTCATTCATTGCGCGGTCAAAATCCTCTGAAGTGAAGGTGTTGATCTCTTGCAGCGTGAGGTCCGCGGGCGGTCTTGCCGGAAGCGTCCACAACGAATTTTTAACCTCAGGGTAATCATTCAAACCTTCGCCATTGCCGACGTTGCGCGCCAGGCGCTCGGCGCTTTCCTGCATGGAGGGGTTCGGCGAATAGATAATTATTACGACGTTTCCGCTCTGTTTGGTCAGCACATAAACGACAGTTTGCAGCGTCCGAATGCGCGAGCCTGAATAGACGTCGCCGTCCGGGCTGTTGACTTTCACCCCCGTCCTATCGGCCTGGGTTGAGCCGCTTACCGCGCTAGCAATTTCATCGCCTAATTCCGGCGGCGCATCCAGTACGTGAACATAAATGCTGTCGGATGGCGAAGCCACTATGGTGCCTTTATTGGTTGAAGCCGACGGGGTCGCGGGCTTGGTTTGCGGGCGGTAAGTGACAGAGGTCATGGCCCGCGCCTTTCGTGCTATCGAACTTCTGTCAACGGCGGACGGCAACCACTCTTTCGGGGCTTTTACGGTTTGCGTGCCTTGCCCGAAATCCTGCGTCACCACAGAGGTCGGTTTAGTTGGCGAGGTCGTCGAGGAGTCTACCGGAAATTCGGTCATGGTACCTTCAGCGCGTTGCGGAAGTTGGGGCTTTTGACGGTTGGGCGGCGTATAAGGGATTTCACGGAAGAAGAAAAACCAGACCGTGACTCCGATGAGCAAGAGCGCGATGGCTCCGACTACTAACCCTGCGATCGCTCCTTTGCCGCCTGACGAACGCACAGGCGCAGCCGTCACCGGAACGGGATTGCCACATTCGCCGCAAAAGGTTTCTGACGGCTCAAGCGGACCGCGACAATTTGGACAGAATGCCGGTGCTCCCTGCGATTGAGGGATTCTCGCTTCACCGGCGGCCAGATAAGCTGGGACCAACAACCCCAGTCCCGGTATCAAAATCATCGCGCCGGTCCACGAAGGTTTACCGCGCACTTCAGCAATGCCCATCCAAATGATGACAAAGGCGAAAATATTGACCAGAGGAATTAACATCAGCAGGACGAAAGCGCCTGAACGTCTGGCGATCTGACACATCAAGACGAGATTGAGCAGCGGTATCCAGGCTAATCCCGCATTCGGCGTGTTGCTTTTTCGCGCGATAATCATCAGCGTGATGCTGAAATAGAGGTAAAACAAAAAACCGATAATCATCATCACGCCCAGGCTCCAAACAAAATCCGGAACTTGATTGACGTTTTGCATGCGGCCCTCCCTTTATGAAGTCATGAGTTATTTGTGAACAATTCAATTCCCAACCTACAGGCTCCAGAGCCGCACGGTGCCATCTCGGCTGCCGGTCGCAAGAATTTTTCCATCAGATGAAAACGCGATTGAAATGACCTCTTTATTCGGCCAGCGCAAGGCGCGTTTCAATTGACCGGTTTTACCGTCCCATAATTTCACTTCACCAGACTCGACACAGCCGCTCGCCAGCAACCTGCTGTCAGGCGAAAATGCCAAAGCGGTAATCTCGTCACAACCCGCGAGGGTCGCCTGCTTCTCCAAGGTATGGGCATTCCAAAGTGTAATCCCCTCATCCCGACAGCCGGCCAAAACTTTACCGTCGGGTGAAAACGCCATCCATTTCAACTCCCTGCCAACCTCAGGTTTTTTTTCACCGGTTGTCACTACGAACTGTCCGCCGCCGCCGGCCAGCGTCTGTCCATCGGGCGAAAATGAAAGCGAATATATTTTGTCCTTGTCGCTCACACTGCGATGTTCTGAAGTTCCGGACGAGTCATTCACCAAGGCCATCAACTCGCTCCCGGTTTCAACATTCCAAACCCTTAATGTCATGGAGGTGTTGCTGCCCACAGCCAGCGTTTTGCCGTCGGGTGAGAAGGCGAGCAAGTCCACAGCTTCGACACCCGTAAAGGTGCGCAACTGTTTGCCGCTTTGTATTTCCGAGAGTTTTACTGAGTCTTCAAATGATCCACTGTCGGCTTCGTGTGCGGTTGCCAGCAACTTTCCGTTGGGTGAGATAGCGACATAATCATTGCCGCCCGGCGTTTGCGTCTTCAACAGTTTTCCGGTTTGTAATTCCCAAAATTTAACCTGACCAGAGCCGGCGCTGATCAGGGT
>JBIOWC010000293.1:0-2557 GCA_044868105.1 Blastocatellia bacterium | reverse complement strand
TGTCCGATTTTTTCAAACTATAGAACCGACAAAAAATCATCCATCATTTGGATGGAGTTAAAGAACCAGATAGAACCCTCGAATAACAATTCAATTTTTGCTGAAAGAATTTCCTACCTGTTTTGTGGTTTTAATCTATCCTTAATTTGAAAGAAAGTTTTGAATTGAATTGAGGTTGAGGAGTAAAATCTCGATGGTTCCAACAGTGCAACAGTAGAGTTTCAGGAAAGCAAATCAATCAAATTCAATCCTGTGGTGGTTTGTTATGCTGCATCGTTACTTTATTCTTATGTTGTTTCTCTTAATTGCGCCCGTTGTGCTTGCAGGAAGTCCGTCGGTAGGTTGGAAACCGGTTACTCCGCAAGAACTAAAACTCACGGCAAAAGACTTGGGCGATGCAGAAGCTGATGCGGCAATTCTTTTTCGCGAAGGCACGCTTAAAGATGATGACATCGAGGGTACCAATCTTCTTCTCTATATCAGGATAAAAATTTTCAACGATAGAGGTCGTCGGTATGCGGATATTCAGTTGCCATATAAACAGGAGTTGGGAAAAATTACTGATATTAGTGCCAGAACGATCAAACCCGATGGCACTATTGTTGAGGTCGAGGACCACGACATTTTTGACAAGCTGATTTTGAAGAGTAGCACCAAAACTGAACGGGCTAAGGTATTTTCGATGCCCGCTGTTGAATCCGGTTCGATTATTGAATATCGTTATCGCCAGGTTTATCCGCAAGGCTTCCGTTATTTTGCGCTCGATTTACAATCTGAACTTTTCATCAAGCAACTCACTTACAATATTCAAATTCCTTTTATGACCAATTCGGATGTGCGTTGGGTAACCTTTAACGTCGAAGATGAAAAACGCATTGAACCGGTTTGGGACGGCGCATTCAAAATAAACGTCGAAAATATTCAACCCTTTAAACGTGAGCCTCTGATGCCTCCGGAGCTTACTGTAAAAATGTGGGGCTGGCTTTATTACTCGGATGAATTTGAACAAAAACCTGATAAATATTGGCGAGATTATGCGAAACGCATGTACTATCGGTCGCTTTCCGAAACCGAGTCAACCAAAGCGATTCGGCGCGTCATCGCCACCATTACCAATTCAACTGACAGTCCTCAGGAAAAAATTGCCAAGATTTATAAATATGTTCAAAGTGAAATTCGCAATATTGGTTCCAAAGATAAAAATGGCGATGTAGAAGAGGGCGAAAATGTTGAGCAATTTAAAAAGAATGACTCCGCTGACGAAACCATCAAGCGCCGATATGGCACGCCGCGCGAAATCAATCGCTTGTTCATTGCCATGTTGAGAGCTGCGGGCTTTGAAGCTCGCATTATTGAACTCGTTACTCGTGACGAAAATCTCTTTCATAAATCTTTTACCGATTCATTTCAATTCAATGCAGAAGCCTGCGTCATTATTGGGAGAGATGGTGCTTTGCAATTTTACGATGTGGGCACAACGAATTGTCCTTTAGGATTTTTAACCTGGGAAAAAGAGGCGGTGACGGCATTGGTCTATGGTGACAAAGATTGGCGTTTCGTTGAGACCCCGGTCGCCGATGCTGAGCGTAACAATGAAGATAAAAAATTGATCATCAAACCTTTTGTGGATGGACATGTTGATGTACAAGTTGAATCAAAAGTTACCGGCTTGCGGGCACTTGAATTTTATAATGAGCTACAAGGTTTAACGCGCGATGAACAGCGTAAACACATTCTGGCTTCAGTAAAATATTATCTACCGACTGCTGCCATCAATGAAGCATCAGTGAAGATTTTGGATGCCATTAAACAACCGAATGTTTTAGGTGAATCTTATGGTTTTACCCTATCCCAAGCCGCAACCCTCACTGAAAAACGCTTATTCTTGAAACCTGTATCACTTATTCGTCGGGATGAAAAATTTTTACCGTCCTCAACTCATCGCATAAATAATCTACGTTTTAATTATGCCTGGTCTGAAACTGAGCGGGCGGTTATTGAAACACCTGAAGGTTATGAGCTTGAACAACTGCCTGATTCAGCAGAAGTCAATATTGGCGCAGCGCATTACTTTCTAAAATTTGTACGCGAAGGCAATCGTCTCGTCTATGAGAGACGGTTAATTGTTAATGGTATCAATTTCACAGCGAAACAATATGCGGTCGTGAAAGATTTTTTTAACCGGGTATATCAATACGACTGTACTTTGATTTCATTCAAACAGAAATAACGGGATAAATTTGTAAGGTTAGAGAAATCCTTGAAAAAGTTATGATGAAATAGTGTCATTGAATTTATAGCCTACACCCCATACCGTCAGAATGTATTTGGGTTTTCTTGGATTGACTTCTACCTTAGTCCTCAGCCTATTGACATGAGGGTCTATATTGCGTTTATAGCCTTCATATGAAGTATCCCAAATAGCATTCAGTAAATCATTTCTGGCATAAACATAACCCGGTTTAGTAGCCAATAATTTTAGGATATTGAACTCAATTGGAGTCAGGGAAATTTCTTTCCCATCTACAGCTACTTTGTGTCGTTGCAAATCAATCTC